>DAIOWL010000882.1:0-3412 GCA_036758545.1 Streptosporangiaceae bacterium
GGCCAGGCCAGGCAAGGAAGGCGAGCTCGCCGGATTTCTCGCGAGCGCCCTGCCGCTTGCCCAGGCCGAGCCGCAGACCACAGCATGGTTCGCCATCAAAATCGATGCCTCGACATACGGGATAGTCGACGCCTTCCCGGATGCGGGGGGCCGCCAGGCTCATCTCGACGGCCCGATCGCCGCTGCCTTGCTGCAGCGAGCCGATGAGCTGCTTGCCTCGCCTCCTGACATCAAGCCGATCGATGTCCTGGCGGCCAAGCTCCCGGCGTGACATAGTGCCCGCGGGTGAACGCCTCGGCCGCCTCCTGGCCGCCGACCTCGCCGTGCGGCCTTCGGGGAACACGATCAGGCAGGTCGCCTGGCCGGTTGTCAGTCAGCGAGGCCGTGCACCGCCGCGAGCCTCCCGTCAAAGTCCCGGCCGCACGGCCCGCAGGCCCGCAGGTGCGCCTCGACGCCCGGGTAGCACCGCGCGGCGATCGGCACGGCCAGCTCGGACGGCACCGACCCGAACAGCGTGACCATCGCCGGAGACCACCTGGTTTACGTGCTCAACGCCGGCTCGGAAACGATCGTCGGCTTCTCGCTGACCCCGCGTCGCTCTTACGTGCCTTCTCCGACAAGCTGAAAGCCCCCGCAGATCCGGCGGAAGGTAAGAACGCGGCCGCGGTAGACGCTCACTAACCGTGAAAGTGCGCGTTGTGGCTGACCTGGCGGTGAGGGAATGACCGGTCCTGCTGCCCGGGCCGCTGCCTCTCCTGCCACCGGCAGCGGTGTTCCGGCGAACCGGTGGGCGGTCTTGGCGCTGGTCGGCGTGGCGCAGCTGATGATCGTGCTGGACGTGACGATCGTGAATATCGCCCTGCCGTCCGCGCAGCAAGCGCTTCATTTCTCGACAGATGACCGGCAGTGGATCATCACGGCGTACGCGCTGACCTTCGGGAGCCTGCTGCTTCTGGGCGGCAAGCTCGGAGACCTGTTCGGCCGCAAGTGGACGTTGATGGCCGGGCTTCTCGGGTTCGCCATCGCGTCGGCACTCGGCGGGCTGGCACCGTCATTCGGTGTGCTGGTCGCAGCCCGGGCGCTGCAAGGATCGTTCGGGGCGTTGCTGGCTCCGTCGGCGCTGTCGCTGCTGACGATCACCTTCAACGGCTCGCCGGACCGTCCCAGGGCGTTCGGCATCTTCAGCGCGATCGCCGCCAGCGGAACCTCAGTGGGGCTGCTGCTCGGCGGGGTACTGACCCAGGCCCTGTCCTGGCGCTGGTGCCTGTACGTGAACCTGCTGTTCGCCATTCCCGCGGCCATCGCGGCATCGCGCATAGTGGATCCAGGCCGGGCGCACCGTCCGCGCCCGCGGATCGACTTCGCTGGGGTCGCCGCCGCCTCCGCCGGGTTCTTCTGCCTGGTCTATGGCTTCTCCAACGCCGAGACCCACGCCTGGTCGGCCGGGGTGACCATCGCCGCCTTCACGGCGAGCGCGGTGCTGCTGGCCTCGTTCGTGCTCGTCGAGCATCGTGTCGGGCAGCCGCTGCTGCCGCTGCACATCGTGGCCGACCGCTCCCGCGGCGGCGCCTACGCGTCAATGGCCATCGTCGGCGCCGCGCTGTTTTCCGTGTTCTTGTTCATGACCTTCTACATGCAGCAGATCCTGCGTTTCTCGCCAGTTAAAACCGGCCTGGGGTTCCTCCCGCTTACCGGCGCCGTCATCATCGTCGCACCCCTGGTCCAAACCAAGATCCTGCCCCGCCTCGGCCCCCGGGCGGTGATCACGGCCGGCATGACCCTGGGCATTATCGCGATGATCATCTTCACCCGCCTGACGCCGGGCGGCAGCTACGCCACTCACGTGCTACCCGGACTCATCCCCGCCGGCGCCGGAGCAGCCTGCATCTTCTCCGCCTCGTTCGCCACCGGCACGCTCGGCGTCCAGCCTGCGGACGCCGGGGTGGCCTCGGCCGTCGTCAACACCGCCCAGCAGATAGGCGGCTCGATCGGCACCGCCCTGCTAAGCACGATCTTCGCCGGCGCCCTAGCCAGCTCTCTCATCAGCCGCTTCCGCACGCCCAGCTCACTAGCCGGCGCAACTGTACATGCGTACACCGTGGGTTTCACTGCCGGGGCAGTGATCTTCGCGGGCGGTCTGCTGCTCGCCCTGATCCTGCTCCCATCGCGGCACGCTGTCCGGAACTGGACCACCGCCCCGGCTGCGAACCCTCCCTGGCGTCCGCCTGCTGACAGTGACAGCCGTACGTAAAGCTGGGCTCATACCCATCCCAGCCGCTCCCCGGCTGGGATGGGCACGTCGATGGTGGTGCGCTGCGAGTGCGAGCCCATCATCTGGTCGCGGCCGTCGCGCCACAGCGCGTGCGCGGCCGCGGGATCGGCCTGCTCGCGGACCCGGGCGTACCGGGCCGCGGTCTGGCGCCGCCAGTCGGCCAGCTGCAACGCTGCTACCGGGTTCATGACCGGATGGGAGCGGTGCTGACGTCCCAGATGGCGCCGGTGTCGTCTCCGCTCAGGTGGGCGATGAGGGCTGCGGCGGACTGCTGGGGCGTGATCAAGGTGCCGTCGGCGAAGTTCTGGTTGAACTGTTCGTGCGTGGCGGTCCCGATGCGCCCGGGATCTTGCTGGCGGATCCAGGCCTGCATGGCGGTGTCCACCCCGCCCGGCCGGTACACGTTCACGGTCACGCCCGTGCCGGCCAGCTCGGCGGCGAGGTTGACGGTGTGCGCCTCCAGCGCGGCCTTGGTGGCGGCGTACGCGTTGAAGCGGACCATGGCATCCGGCCGGGCGGCGATCGCGCTCGAGACGTTGACGATGCGGCCCCAGCCTTCCTCCAGCATGCCGGGCAGCACGGCAGCGGTAAGCGCGGCAGGAGCGATGACGTTGAGCTCGAAGGCGCGGCGCAGCGCGGCGACCGGGACCGCGGCGGTGGGGCCGAGCGGCTCGACGGTGGCCGCGTTGTTGACCAGGATGTCCACGCCGCCCGCTTCGAGCGCCACCGCGGCCGCCTGGTCGCGCTGTTGCTGGTCGGCGAGGTCGGCGGGCACGATCCGGACCTGCCCGGCGGAGGCGCCCCGGCCGAACACGATCGCCTGGGTCTGCGCCAGCTCGACCGCGGAGCGGGCGACCAGGATCAGCCCGGCACCGGCGTCCGCGAGCCCGACCGCGACGGCCCGGCCGATACCGCGCCCCGCGCCCGTGATCAGCGCGGTCCGGCCGGCAAAGTCAGTTCCCACTACGGTCTCCTTCCGTACGGCAAACCCAGGACCCGTGCCATCACCGACCGTGCCGGGACCGACGTCGGCGTTGCGCGCGACAGGCCGCCGGAATGGACCAGGTGTCACGAGACAGACGTCAGCGGGATGCCACGCCCTCGTCTGGTTAGCACCGTCGTGGCAGACGGTCTTACCTC
>DAIOWL010000883.1:0-3411 GCA_036758545.1 Streptosporangiaceae bacterium
CCCGACGGTGGACCTGACCAGCTCGGGAGCCTCGATGACCGAACGCGCCGATCAGGACCCGTTCTCCACCCCCGCCCTGCTCCGCCAGCTCGCCGCCGACTACCTGGCCGGGGCTGACCCGAAAACACCCCTGGCCTCGCCGCTGTTCGCCTCGCTGTCCGGGCTTCCGCCGCTGCTCATCCAGGCAGGCACCGCCGATCTGCTGCTGAGCGATGCCGAACGCCTGGCCGCAGCAGCAACCCAGGCCGGAGTCCATGTCACCCTGCACATTGGCGACGGCCTGCCCCACGTCTACCCGATCATGCTCGGCACACCCGAGGCAGCCCAGGCCACCGAGCAGACCGGGAACTTCCTGCAAGCCGGGGTCCGCTAACCAGACGGCCTGTGGAAGGTTGCGTGCTACTTGCGATTCGTGCGCGCAGACGTACCATCGCGATTATGGCCGAGTGGTGGTCAATCGAGGTCCTGCACGGCGCGGTTTCCGCCTTCCGGTGGCAGGAACAGCATGATTCAGCCCTCATTGAGGCGGCGCTGACCAACGGGGTCCGCGACGGAGCGTGGCATGCGGACCGGTGGGGCGTGGTGTTCGAGGTGCTCTTCGATGCCGAAGAGCAGTGGGAGGCGTTCAGCGGCCTGCCTGTCGTCCGGGCGGCCCTGGATGCCGTCCCGGATCCGGTCAATGGCCTGCTCATCTACCGCGGCCGCGGCGGCGGGGCAGGGGCCAGGGAACCGCGCAGGCCGGTGCCGGCGCCGAGCTCGGCCGCCGTCTCGCTGCCCGGGCCCGTGGACGAACCGTATCTGGATCTGGCGGCTACCTCCGGGCCGGCTAGTGCTCCGCGGCAACCTCGCCCAGGAGTTCGCGCAGTTCACGGTGGATGGCGGGCAGCGCAGCTGCCTGCCCACTGATCGTGAACCAGTTGTAGAGCTCGAGAGCGAGCGCGATGCGGTAGAGCGGCAGGCGCGAGCGCCAGGCTGGGGGCCATTGACCGGGCTGCTGTCCGGGTACGGAGACGCCGTAGCCGGAAAACAGCCCGGCCATTTTCGTCGCGTCGCCGTGCATGGAGAATGCGTCGAGGCGCACGAAGTCCATCAGCGGGTCGCCTGCATGCATGTTCTCCGGGTCGAGCAGGCCGGTCAGCGAGCAGGTACCGTCCCCGGCGACCTCTGCCAGCAGATTGGCCTCGTGCACGTCGCCGTGGCAGTAGGCAGGCCGGGCGCATTCGGCGAACGCGGGGGAGTGCCTGGTGAGGTACGCGGCGAGCTGGCCGGCCAGGGCCGGGTCGGCGGAGTTGCGGCGGAACCGGCGCAGCTCGCGTTCGAGCAGGCGGGCCATGTGCGCGGAGTTGTCCGGCAGCGGGTCGCGGATCTGGCCGTTGACGTCGCCGTAGCCATCGGCAGGGATGGCGTGCAGGCGCTTGAGCGCCGCGCCGAGTTGCCGGTAGACCTCGCGGCGCTGAGCGTCGGTCAGCTCAGCGTCGAGCGCTGCTAGCGTCTGCCCCGGGCGCAGCGATGAAACCAGGCACGGACAGCCGCCGAGCGCGCTGGCGGACCTGCTGAAGGCCAGTGCGCGCGGCGAGATATCCAGGCCGTGCCCGGTCAGGAACCTCAGCGCCCGCACTTCCTTGACCGCGGACCGCAGGCCGCCGGCCTCGTAGATCTTCAGCACCACCGGCGCCGGATCGGCGTCGGCGAACTCGATGCGGTACGCACCGGTGACCGAGCCCTCGGCGAACCGCGAGACGGCACGGACCGGGCCGGGCGCAGGCAGCAGGCCGACGAACAGTTCCCCTGCTCGGTCCACGGTCAGCGCTTCGACCACGGGGGGAGCATAAGAGGCTCCGCCCGTGGTCGCCTACGGAATATCCGCCGGGCACCTGGCCGCCTGGTCAGGCTGCTGATCGGGCGGCGGGGGTGCTTACATCCGGGGCGTTCTGGGGGGAAGCCCCACCAGGAACCGGCGGATGGCACCATTGGCGCGGCCGGGCGTGGCTGAAACGCTGAGATCATGATCGCGCAAGGCGGGGGAGACTGATGGAGAAGGCGGTCTTGCTGGCGCTCGCGGCGAGCCTGTGCACCGCGACGGCGTCGGTGTGCCAGCGCGCCGGGGCCCGGAACACCGGCCCGGCGGCGGGCGGTTTTGATGCCCGGCTCATTGTCCGGCTCGCGCGCCAGCCGACCTGGCTGCTGGGCATCGCGGCCATGATCGGCGGGTTCATATTCCAGGTGACTGCCCTGCACTTCGGGGAGCTTGGGCTGGTTCAGCCCATCTTGGCGGCCGAGCTGCTGTTCGTGTTCGGCTACCTGGCCGTGGCCGGGTCGCGGCGGCCGAAGCTGCGCGACTGGCTGGCGGTGGCGGGCATGTCGGCCGGGCTCGGTGCGTTCCTCCGGCTGGCCGCCCCGTCCGGCGGGCGGCTGCACGCGCCCGGCCACTCCTGGCTGCTGGCCGGCCTGGTCACGGGCGGCGTCGTGCTCACTGCCCTAGCCGTGGCCTTCGGGCTGCGCGGCAGGCGAGGCACGTCCGGGTCACGCCGGGCCGCGGTGCTCGGATCGGCTACCGGGATCTCGTGGGGATTCATGGCCGCGGTCATCAAGGAGCTCAGCTCGCATATCGGTGACGGCATCGGCGCCCTGGTCACGACCTGGTCGCTGTACGTGCTCCTGGCGGCTGGGGCTGCGACCATGCTGCTGGCCTCGCACGCGCTGGCAGCCGGGCCTCTGGCGGCCTCCCAGCCCGGGTTCACCATCCTGGACCCGCTGACGGCCAGCCTGCTCGGGGTGTTCTTGTTCGGCGAGCACATCCGGACCGGTGCGGGCGCCCTGATCGGCGAGGCGCTTGCGCTGGCCGTGGTCATCGCCGGCGCCGCCACCCTGAGCCGCAGTTGCCTGCTCTACGACGACAACCCGGACCTGCCCCACCCGGCACCCCCGGCCCTGACCAGCGCCGCGTCCCCACCCCGCAGGCTGCCGGTCACCGTGGGCCGGCCCTAAGGCACCGTGCCCGCCGGTCAAGCCGGCGGGCTAGCCGGCTGGTGGTCGCTGCCCTTGCGCTGTTCGCCTAGCGCGGCGAGCGCAGCGATCTCCCTGACGAACTCCGGCCACAGCTCCCGGGGCAGGTCATGCCCCATGCCTGAGAACCCGACGAAGCGGGAGCCCGGGATGGCCCGGGCGACCGCCAGGCCGCCGCTCGGAGCGACCAGCGGATCGTTCAGCCCGTGGATGACCAGTGACGGGACCGTGACTCGGCGAAGATCGGCGGTGCGGTTCGGCTGGCTCGCGCTCGCCGCGAGCTGCCTCCGGTAACCGTCCGGGTCGTATCCGCGGTCCCAGCTCCGACCGGCAACGTCATGCACGTACTCCTCGTCGAACGCGAAGCCGTGCGAGCCGATGAGCCGGAAGGTCTGCACGGCCGCG
>DAIOWL010000884.1:0-1174 GCA_036758545.1 Streptosporangiaceae bacterium
AATCGGTCCGCGAGGAGGGCGTGGCGCCGCGCGCGGTCCAGGGTCTCGCCGCCGTCCCCGGCGTGGTGAAGGACGAGCTCGCTGAAATGAGTGACGGCGGACGGCTGGCCGTCATCGCGCCGGGAAACCGGATCGCCGAGCTGGCCCGGGCGCTGCCGGATGCGGTGCCCGGCGATCGGGCCGAGGTGCTCGACTCCCCGGTCGCGCTGCTCACCGTGGGCCAGGCCAAGGGCCTCGAGTTCGACCGCGTGGTGCTGGCCGACCCGGCCGGGATCCTGGACCAGTCACCGGCCGGCGGCCACGACCTGTACGTCGCGATCACCCGCGCCACCCACCGCCTCACCATCGTCTACGACACCCCCCTCCCCGCCACCCTCTCCCGCCTCAGCGAACCCCCCGCCCCTGACGCCCCCCGTCCGTGACACTCCCGCCCCACCGTGATCCCCGCGCCGCCCCTGGACCATGATCATGGGCAGTTTCGACCACCTACCGACCGAAACTGTCCGCGATCATGAAACCGTGAAGCCTGTGCACGAGGTGTTGCGGGTGCTGGGGGAGCGTGCTCGCGCAGGGAGCCTGCCGGGGGAGCGACGCGACGGGTTCCGGGTCGCGCTGGCCATCGAGGGCGGCGGGATGCGGGGCACGATCTCAGCGGGCATGGCGCTGGCCCTCGACGAGCTCGGCCTGGTATCCGCGTTCGACGCCGTCTACGGTGCCTCGGCCGGGGCCATCACCGGCGCCTGGCTGCTCAGCAGGCCACAGGGACTGCTCGGCTGGACCGAACCCGCCTACGCCCGCGCCTTCATCCGCCGCTCCGCGCTGCTGCGCGGCCGCCCGGTGGCGGACATCCGGGCGCTGATCGAGGAGCTGTACCAGACCACGTTCCCGATGGACTTCGCCGCGGTGCTGGCCAGCCCGGTCGAGTTCCACCCGCTCGCCACCGACGCCGCCACGGGCCAGTCCGCCGACCTGAGCCCCCTCTGCGACACCCCGGCCGACCTGCGCCTGGCCCTGCGAGCCAGCGCCGCCCTGCCGCTGCTAGCGGGCCCGCCGGTGCAGTTCGACGGCCGCCGCTTCTACGACGCGGGCCTGTCCGAGTCCGTCCCCTACCGCACCGCGTTGGCCCAGGGCGCCACGCACGTGCTGGTGCTGCGCTCCCGCCGCGGGCCGATCG
>DAIOWL010000884.1:1274-3409 GCA_036758545.1 Streptosporangiaceae bacterium
TTGGCCCAGGGCGCCACGCACGTGCTGGTGCTGCGCTCCCGCCGCGGGCCGATCGGCGTTCGGGAAGACGGTCGCGGCCCGGCCCGTTCGGCCCGCGTGATCGCGCGCACCGCGCTGCGCCGGGAGACCCCGGCCCTGCGCGCCGCCTTCCTCGGCCGCGACGCCCGCCTAGCCGCCGACGACCGCCGCCTCGCCAAATACCAGTCCGCTTCGGTAACACTCGCACCAGGGGCCTCGGCGGCGGTGTTCTCGATCCGGCCTCTGGCTGGCTCGCCCTCGGTAAGCCGCCTCGCCACCGACGGGCGCCTGCTCCAGGCCGCGTTCGAGTCCGGCCGCGCCGCCACTCACGCCGCTTTCGCCCCTTCCACCTCATAGCCCCCGCACCGGAGCGCTGTGCTCCATGATCACGAAGACTTTGCTACTCCATGCAGTAGTAAACCCTTCGCGATCATCGAAATCCCTTCCGAAACCCCCCTTCTACCATGATCGCGAAAGGTTTTTAGTCTGCCCGGACTAAAGATCCTTCTCCGATCATGGAACCCTCACCAGGGGAGCGGGCCGTAGGCATCGGCCGGGCCCGCGGCGGTCCACAGGTGCCCCCAGAGGATTCCGCTGGGGGCGTCGGCGTCCAGGGTGGCGAGGTGAACGCTGGCTTCCGCGCCCTCGGCGACCGAACGGAACCCGTTGTGACGGTTCAGATCGGTGGCGGTGTAACCGGGGTTGGCCGCGTTCACCTTGACCGGGGTGTCTCGCAGTTCCTTGGCGTAGAGCGCGGTGATCATGTTGAGCGCGCTCTTCGACGACGGGTAGGCCAGGCTGGCCGGCATCTGCGCCAGCGGGCTGGCCGGATCGGTCATCGAGGCGATCGAGCCGACCTCGCTCGACACGTTGACGATCCGCGCGGCGGGCGCCCGGCGCAGCAGCGGCAGCATCGCGTTCGTCACGATGATCACGCCGAACACGTTGGTCTCGTAGACCTCGCGCATCGCGTCCAGGTCGGTCTGGCTGGGCGGGCCCCCGGCCCGCGCAATGCCGGCGTTGTTGACCAGGATGTCCAGCCGGCCGTACTGGTGGTCGACCCAGTCGGCCGCCTCCTGCGCCGACTTCGGATCGGTCACATCGAGCCGAACGAACCGGGCATCTGCCCCGGCATCGCGCAGCGCTCGCTCGGCCTCAAGGCCGCGGGCCTCGTCCCGCGCGCCAGCCAGCACGGTCACCCCGCGGGCACCCAGCTGGCGGGCAGTCTCCAGGCCGATCCCCTTGTTGGCCCCGGTGATCAGGGCGATTGTCGTCGTCATGCCACCGACGCTAGTAACCAGGCAACGACGCCGGGAGAGACCGTTCGTGCCTGGGACTGGCAGTACCACCCACCGCGCGCCGGGCCGGAGCGAGAATGAGGGACATGAACTCGAACCGCCGCACCGAGCTGGCCGGGTTCCTGCGGGCCAGGCGCGCCCGGCTGAGCCCGCGTCAGGCCGGCCTGCCCGAGGCGGGCACGCCGAACAGACGCCGCACGCCGGGACTGCGCCGTCAGGAGGTGGCCCAGCTGGCGGGCCTGTCGGTGGACTACTACATCCGGCTGGAGCAGGCCCGAGGGCCGCACCCGTCCCGGCAGGTGCTGGCCGCGCTGGCCCGGGCGCTGATGCTCACCGCGGACGAGCGTGACTACCTGTTCCGCATGGCCGGCCAGGCGCCGCCGCCGGCGCCCCGGCCGAGCCGGGAGATCAGCCCGGGCGTCAGCCACCTGCTGGACAGCATGCCGAGTATCCCGGCCTACGTGGTCGACGCGGCCTACAACGTGCTGGCCTGGAACCGGCTCGCGACCCACTTCATCGGCGACCTGTCCCGGTACGAGGACAGGAACATGATCCGCTGGACGTTCCTGCGGGCGCCGCAGGAGGTCGTCTGGAGCGACGCCGACTTCGTCCGCTTCACCAGGTCCACGGTCGCCGACCTGCGTGCCGCCTACGCCCGCTACCCGGGTGACCCCGGTATCGACAGCCTGGTCACCGAGCTGCTGGCGCTGTCGCCCAGGTTCGCCGGGATGTGGGACGAGCAGGAGGTGGAGGTGCGCGGGCCGATGCTCAAGCACGTCGACCACCCGCTGGCCGGCCCGCTGGAATTCGAGTGCCAGG
>DAIOWL010000885.1:0-3405 GCA_036758545.1 Streptosporangiaceae bacterium
GTCCCGGCCCTGGCCGCGAGGCCACGGGGCCCGGCGACGAGGGCGACGGCGACCAGGGCCGGGACGGCGACGCCGGGGCCGAGACGCCCTGGGCCGGGGTTCCCGCCCCGGGCGCGGACCGCTGCTGCCACCAGGGCTGCCCGTCCGGTACCGGCGGCAGGACCGAAGCGGCCGGCTGCTCCAGGGTCGCCTCCAGGCTCCGGTTGGACACCCAGAGCGGGTTGCAGCACTCCTGCAGCTTCCTGGCCAGCTCGTCCACCTGCGGGTCCCGTAGCGCGGCCAGCTGCTTCCAGGCCTCGTTCGTGAACGGGGGGAAGAAGTCGTTCTTGGCGAACAGCAGGTTCTTGGAGTTGTACAGGGCCAGCCAGAGCCCCGGATCCCTGGCCAGCGCGACCAGCGACAAGTAGATGACCAGGGCGGAGAAGGTGTCGAGCCAGCGGTCCCAGTTGTGGTGCAAGGGGTGCTGGTAGTTCGGGTGGCCGTACTCGGTGGGCGGGGGCTGCCCGGCCAGCTGCGGAATCCAGACCCCGTCGAAGTCGACCAGGCGGAGCTGCCCGTCCTGGTCCACCATGACGTTGCCGTGCTGCAGGTCGCCGTGGGCGAACTCGCTCCGCTGGAGCAGCGCGACCAGCTCGCGCCACCGGCCCGCCAGCGTGGTCAGGGCGGCGGCGTTGGACCCGGCCACCAGGAAGTCCACGTACTCGTTGAGCGTCCGGCCGTCGATCCAGTCCATGGTCAGCACCGGCCAGGGCGACCGGTTGACGGTGATCGCCCCGTCGAGCCAGGTGGTGCCGGACACGTACGGGCTCAGGTCGTGACCGGCCAGGTAGGTGTCCAGCGCGCTGTACCGGTCCCGGCTGGAGGCGTCTTCCCTGATGTAACAGCGCAGGGCCTGGGGCCTGCCCTGGATCGAGGCCTGGAACACGACGGCGCTGCTGCCCCGGGCCAGCGTCGGCCCGAGGCTGTCCCAGACGAACTCGGCGGCCTGGAGCTTGGGCACGGTGAAGCAGCGGCCGGGCGCCTGTACCGCCTTGTAGTAGTCGCCGGCGGCGGGGAAGGCGTTCATCGGCACGCCAGCAGGTAGGCGGGCTGGCCGGCCAGCATCCGCAGGCGCATCAGCGTCACGTCGTCGTTCTTCATCCTCTTAGCGCTGTCCTGCTCTCTGCGTTGGTCCTCGATCAGCCGGGCGAACACGTCGGGGTGCGCCAGCGTCGTCAGCGTGTCCCAGACCTTGGCCTCGCCGCGCTCGATCGTGCGCAGGATCCACTGGGCCATCGCGTCGGTCGCGGCGAAAAGGAAGTCGCCGGCTTCCAGCAACCCGCCGCCGGTGAGCAGGCGCTCGGTCATCCGCTCCAGGCTGGCGGGCGAGGTGTGCACGCCGTCGGGCAGGGTGCCGAAGTCATCGGGTCCCATCGGGGGGAACGCGGCGATCAGGTGGCCCGCCCGGACGTGGAAGAGCACCGTGTCGCCGAGGGCCACGCCCCGCCAGCGGGGTTCCGGGCCGTCGAGCCCGTAGATGTCGAAGCCGAGCAGGGTGGCGAACGAGCCCACCTCGGCGAACTTGCGCTCCTCGATGATGCTGTCGAAGTCCCGTACCTCCGCGGCCCACTGGTCCTGCATCTCGGCGAACCAGGCCCGCATGGCGGCGGGCTCGAGCCGGGGCAGCCGCGGTCCGCCCGGCGCGCCCGACCCGCCCGCGGGCGGCGCGAACGACCGCACCAGCTGGTCCACCCAGCGCACCGGGTCGTAGGCGGTGGTGGCGCCGTCGAGCACGAGGAAGCGGGCCCAGCTCCCGTCGGCGGCGACACCGCCGCAGGCGCCGTCCTGCCACTCGCCGGGGGCGTTGCCGTCCTTCGCCGCGCTGAAGGTGACCATCTGGATCTGCATGACGGGCCAGCTCAGTCTCGCACGTCGACCTTGGTGCCGACTTCCAGGAACCTGACCAGCATGGTGGCGTCAGCGTTGAAGCCGAACCCGCGTGCTCCGGGCTCCACGGTCGTGCCGGTGCTCTGCGCGTTGGCGATCATCGGCGGGGGCAGCATGCTGCTGATCCGGAACAGCTGGGGGCCCGGCTCGGGCAGGCCGTAGTCGGTCGCGGGGAACAGCACGCCGTTGGACCCCGCCGGGGACAGGAAGATATTAAAGAACAACGTCGGCCCGTCGCTGGTCTGGATGTTGACCAGCCGCTGCGCCCACTCCTCCAGCGAGGCGCCCTCGTACGGGCTGTCGGTCACCATGCCGTCGGTGATGTTGATGATGATCGGCGGGAACGAGTCGGGGTGCGCGTTCGCCCACTCGTAGACGTGGGCGCCGGCTACCGCCACCGCCTGGCACATCGGGGTGCGGTAGCCGTGCACCGGTTCTACCCAGACCGGCACCCGGCTCGGCGGCGCGCCGATGTCCACCGACGGTGTCTCCCGTACCGCGATCGGGTTGTCCCGCAGGTCGGGCAGCGCGACCAGCGGCTGGCCGGCCAGCTTGCCGCCGAAGGCGGGCTCGACGCCCTCGCCGCCGGCCACCGGGCGCAGGCCGTAACCGAAGATGCCGATGTCGAAATAGTGGCGCGCCTTCCCTGGCTCGCCCTGCGACGTGAAGAGCAATTCAAGCAAAATCTCATTGAGCACCCGGGCCGCCCCCTGGGCCAGGGTCTCCTGGCTGTTGACCCAGGTGGACTTCATCGAATCAGAACGGTCGAGCAGGAAAACCACGCAGCCGGGATCTCTCCGGCTGATATCCCTCTCATACATGAAATGACCTCCGTTGCTCTCCGGCGATAACAAGGAACTCCAGGGTTCAAGGTGGCATGACCCGGACCGGGGGCCACGGCGTGCCGGGCTGCCAGATCCAGGTGTTCTCGCACGCCTCGCAGCGGAAATTCCACCCGTTCCTGCCCCGCCTGATGTCGAGCCGGAACGCGCCGCAGCGCGGGCACTGCGCGATGAAGGTGGACGCCAGGTAGGTGGACAGGTCCGGGGCGGGCGCGCGCTTGGCACCCGCGCTCGGGGCCGGCGCGGGCTGGGCCGAATCCCACCAGGGCGCGTCGGCCGAGCCCTCGGTTCCGAGCGGCAGCATCTGGACCACAGTCTCGTTCACGGCGGGCGCGCCACCACGGTTCAGCCCGTCGGCTACGACCGGAACCTGGGCCGTCACCGGGGCGACCGGGTCGGGCGGGTAGGAGTCGGGCGGCGGCGCGACCCCGCCCGATGAGGCAGGGCGCGGGTGGGAGCGCGGCATGGTGGCCGTACGCGGGGCGGTCGGTTCCGGCTCCCGCGCGGGCGAGCGGAACACGACCACCGCACCGACGGCGCCGATGACCACGGACACGATGACCGCGATGAGCAGGGAGGCGTCCACCAGGGTGGCCGCGGCCAGGCCGCCGATCAGCGCCATCGCGATCACCAGCAG
>DAIOWL010000886.1:0-3403 GCA_036758545.1 Streptosporangiaceae bacterium
AGTGAGCGTTAACAAAACATGAATAACGCGCAGAACAAGATGGCCCAGACGGCCTTGCCGCGGCCGGTGACCGGGCTCCAGCCCCAGACGTCACTCAGCGCGTCCACCATCTGCAGGCCGCGGCCGGCTTCCTCGTTCCGGTCCGGCATCCGGAGTACCGGGGCGCGGTCGGACGGGTCGAGCACGGCGCACATGACCTCGCCGGTCCGGCGCAGCAGGCGCAGGCCGAGCGGCTGGCCGGGCTCTTCGGCGGACCGGGCCGCGTGCGACACGGCGTTGGCCACGAACTCCCCGACGATGGCTTCGGCGTCGTCGGCGAGCGTGCCCAGGCCCCACTCTTTCAGCGTGTTCCTGGTGAACTTCCTGGCGGTCCGGCCGGACTGGGCGCCGGTATTGAGCGGGCATGCCGCCACCGCGGGCGAATCCCACCAGTCCGACGGCATCCGGACCACACGCGGGCGGCCGGGCGCATGTTCCTGCAGCCTGGCGGTCAAGTCAAGCGGGCGGCGAACGGCAGGATCGACCTTCGTTCGTGTCGGCAACCCTACTTGGCTCAAGCCCATCGCGACCCCGCGAAGCTAGGAACGGCAATCCCAGATGATTGACGCAAATCACATCCTGCCCGAGATTCCGCGTTTCATGCAAGACCAAATGCACGTTCATTTGTAACGTGCACCTCGCGCGCTCCCTGGTCACAGAGTTTCATAGACGGTTCAAGTAAACCTCTTCGCGGAGGTCAGGAGGCCAACGGCGGAGGATCGCCGCGGTCCCGCCCGGACCGGTGCCGCCGCCCGGACGGCCGCGTTATCGTGAGTCACCTCACCCCGACCCGGGAGCCGCTGATGCTTGTCGCTGGCGTCGATTCGTCCACTCAGTCCACCAAGGTGCTGCTCTGCCAGGCCGACGACGGCGCGATCGTCGGGGAGGCGGCCGCGCCGCACCCAGACGGCACCGAATGCGACCCGGAGCTGTGGTGGCAGGCCCTGGCCAAGGCGGGCGACGGGCTGCTGGACCGGGCCGACGCCATCGGGGTGGCGGCCCAGCAGCACGGCATGGTGGTGGTCGATGAGGCGGGTCAGGTGATCAGGCCGGCCCTGCTCTGGAACGACGTCCGCTCGGCGCCGCAGGCGGCGGCGCTGATCGCCGAGATGGGCGGCCCCGGGCACTGGGCACGCCTGACCGGAAGCGTCCCGACGGCCTCCTTCACCGTCACCAAGCTGCGCTGGCTGGCCGAGAACGAGCCGGACGCCGCCGCCAGGACCACGCGTGTGATGCTCCCGCACGACTGGCTGACCTGGCGGCTGGGCGACCGGGCGCACGAACCCGCTACCGACCGCGGTGACGCGTCCGGCACCGGCTACTTCTCCCCCGCGACCGGACGCTGGCTGCCGGAGCTGGCCGAGGCCGCGCTGGGCAAGCCGACCGGGCTGCCCCGGCTTGCGGCCCCGGCCGAGGTCGTAGCCAGGACCCCGGCCGGGGTGGCACTGTCCGCCGGGACCGGGGACAACATGGGCGCCGCGCTTGGCCTGGGTCTCGGCGTGGGTGAGGTGGTGGTCTCGATCGGCACCTCGGGCACGGCCTACGCGATCGCGGCCGAGCCTGCCGCCGACGAGTCGGGCGCCGTGGCCGGCTTCGCCGACGCCACCGGGCGTTTCCTGCCGCTGGTAGCCACGATCAACGCGGCCCGGGTGCTGACGGTCACGGCCCGGATGCTCGGCACCGACGCAGACGGCTTGTCCCGGCTGGCGCTGGCCGCGCCTCCCGGCGCGCAGGGCATGGTCCTGCTGCCTTACCTAGATGGCGAGCGCAGCCCCAACCGGCCCCGGGCCAACGGCGTGCTGCGCGGCCTGACTAGTGCCAACACCACGCAGGAGAACATGGCCCGTGCCGCGGTCGAGGCGGTGCTCTGCTCCCTGGCGGACGCGATCGGCAACCTGGCCGACTGCGGCATCGCTGCGCAGCGGGTCATCCTCATCGGCGGCGCGGCCAGGTCCGAAGCCGTACGCAGGATCGCGCCGCAGATCTTTGGCGTGCCAGTGACAGTGCCCCCGCCTGCCGAGTACGTCGCGCTGGGCGCGGCCCGTCAGGCCGCCTGGGCGCTGTCGGCCGAGTCTGGCTCCGGCGCGGCCGAGCCCCCCGCCTGGCCCCTGGCCGGAACCACCCTCGAGTTCACCGCCGAGCCCACCCCAGAAGTCCGCGCCCAGTACGCTGCCCTCCGCGACGCCACCGCGGCCTGGGGCAGCTGAGCCGTTTCATGATCGTGAGCAGTTCGGGACAAATAGCGCCCAAAAGTGCTCACGATCATGGTCTGGGCCGGGGGCGGGCCGAGCCGCGTCTCATGATCATGGCCAGAAACCGGTGCTATGTGCCCGAAACTGGCCATGATCATGAATCAGCACTGGGCGAGTCGAATGGCTGGCCTTGGGCTCTGGTGCTGCTGCGCTCCTGGCAGGCTGCCGTGACGTCTGAGATGGACCGACTGCTGGCTCATGCGAATTGTCCGCTGGCTCATGCGAATTGAATGCCGCGGTCAAGTCGCTCTATCAGCATGGTGGCGGCATCCACGCCTTAAGGAAGGCGCGACGGCGGGTATCACCAGTCGCGGGAATCTGCGGATCTCAGGGACATCAAAGGTTCCGGCCATGAGGCCAGCCCCGGAATCCTCTGGGCGCCCAGCGCGGTGAGTTCATGATCGTGGGCAGTTTCGCCTGCACAGCGACCGAAACTGCCCGTGATCATGAAGCTGTGCGCGGGGGCGCGGGTGGGATGGGCTGGGGGGTGAAAGGATGAAGGGGTGGGTGGTGGCTTAGGAAGGGAGTGGCTGGTGAGCACGGATTACGTACCGTCGCGGGAGGACCGGTTCTCGTTCGGCATCTGGACGGTCGGCTGGCAGGGGGTCGACGTGTTCGGGAGCGCCGTGCGGCCGCCGATGCCTGCCGAGCGCGCCGTGTACAAACTGGCCGAACTCGGCGCCCACGGGGTGAACTTCCACGACAACGACGTCTTCGCCTTCGACGCCACCCCGGCCGAGCGGGACGAGCGCATCGGCGCCTTTCGCAAGGCGCTGGCCGAGACCGGCCTGGTGGTAACCACCGCCACGACCAACCTGTTCGGCCATCCGATGTTCCGGGACGGGGCGTTCACCGCCAACGACCGCCAGATCAGGCGGTTCGCGCTGGCCAAGGTGATGCGGAACCTGGACCTGGCGGCTGATCTCGGCGCGAAGACCTACATCTTCTGGGGCGGCCGCGAAGGCGCGGAATCCGGCGCGGCCAAGGACATCAGGACCGCGCTGGACCGGTACGCCGAGGGCCTGAACCTGCTCTGCGCCTACGTGCGCGACCAGGGCTACGACATCAGGTTCGCGATCGAGCCGAAGCCGAACGAGCCGCGCGGCGACATC
>DAIOWL010000887.1:0-3397 GCA_036758545.1 Streptosporangiaceae bacterium
TCGTGGAGTTCCGCTTTCAAACAACATCAGGCGGCAAGGCCGCGCACTGAGCCATGTCCGCGATGCAGGCGCAAAAGGCGGACCCTGACGGCGACAGAGTGGAGTTCCGCTTCAGCGTTCAGGGCCCGAGCGGCGTCCGCCGTCACCAATTCCTAGATTGACAGAAATTGTATAAATATTCGATTTAATCCGATCGTATAGCAAGATCTGGGCAAAGATACGACACGGGCCGCTGCGACCGCCGATCCCGGCCGGACGGCACTCGCGCTGCCGCTAGTTCCGCGCTCAGGGGTGGGCGCATACCTCCTCCGGCCCAACGCCCCCAAGCCATAACAAAACCCGGCAGCCGGTCTGTCGCCGGGCACGAGAGATGATCACAACTGATCGCGCCGGCCAGCCCCTACCGCGACATCCGGGCATCCATGGCATCACCGGCCCGGAGCAGATGATCAGGCGCTCGACGGGTGAGGAAGCCTTAAGACCATGACAAAGCAAACCGGTTCTGCTGATTCCGCGCGTGGGCATGTCGTGCTCGCTTCCGCCGACAGTGACGCCTTCACCTCGCTGCGGCGGCGGCCGGCGTCGCGGCGTGACCGGTACCAGATAGGCCGGGAACTGCGGCGGCAGGTTCCGCGCAGTTCGCTGGGCAAGTGGTCCGCGGATCGCGGCCGTCGCGATCCGGTGCAGCTGATCATCAAGTCGCATGACGGCCGGCTCGACTGGCTGGTCCCGGTGCGGGTCGGGCGGATGACCGCCACGCCGTACGGGTTCCTGCGCGGCGCGGCGGTCGTGATGGCGGACGATGCTGCCCGGCTGCCGTCCACCGGCATCACCCCGGTGATCTGCGGTGACGCGCACCTGGGGAACTTCGGCTTCTACGCCTCCCCGGAGCGGGATCTCGTCATCGACCTGAACGACTTCGACGAGGCGCACCCCGGCGGGTGGGAGTGGGATCTTCGGCGCCTGGTCGCTAGCATCTGGGTCGCGGGCCGTCAGAACGGCGCCAGCGAGCAGCGGTGCGAATCGGCGGTCCTGCGGTGCGTGGCCGGGTACCGCGCCGAGGTCCGCGACCTGGCCTCGATGCCGCTGCTGGCCCGGTCCTACCAGCGCATTGACGTGGGCCACCTGCAGCAGAGCGTGACGGGCAGGTCGCTGCGGGCCGAGATCAAGCGGGCCGCGGCGCAGGCGCGCCGCCGGACCAGCGACCGGGCGCTGCCCAGGTTCACCAGCGAGCGTGACGGGCAGCGCCGGATCGCCGAAGACCCGCCGCTGCTGACCCGGATCAACTACGCCGAGGCCGACCAGCTCGCCCGCGGACTCGATGAGTACCTGGTCACCCTGGCCCCGCACTGGCGTCGGGCCCTGGGCGGCTACACCCTGATCGACATCGCCCACAAGGTGGTCGGCGTCGGCAGCGTCGGGCTGCGCGCCTACGTCGCCCTGCTGGAAGGCAGCAGCCCGGATGACGTGCTGTTCTTGCAGCTGAAACAGGCGCGCCGGTCGGTGCTGGCCCGGCACGTGCACGGCGACTCGGCCTGGCACGCCCACCAGGGCCAGCGGGTCGTGGAATACCAGCAGGCCCTGCAGACCGTCAGCGACCCGCTGCTCGGCTGGACCACCGTCGGACGGCACCAGTACTACGTCCGCCAGTTCCGGAACATGAAAGGCAGCGTCGCGGTGGATTCCATCGACGCTGCGGCCCTGGCCGGCTACGCCGCCGTCGTCGGTCACCTGCTGGCCAAAGGCCACGCGCGGACCAGCGGCGCCTCCATGATCGTCGGGTACGCTGGGTCCTCCGACCGCCTCGACATCGCCTTGGCCCGGTTCGCCCGGCTCTACGCCGACCAGACCGAGGCAGATCATGCCGCCCTGGTCAAGGCGGCCGACCGGGGCATCGTGCCGATCGAGCGCGACCTATGAACGCTTGCTGCCAGCCACGTCACCCGCGCCGACTCCGGCGGCGGCGCACACGAGTTCCTCCACGGGCTAGTGCGCTGACCGTAAACCTTTACCGGTTTGATGTGCCAGGCCACGTTGGTTGTCACCTGGCCAGGCGGTCTGTCAGCACGGGTCGGTGCGCGGTGCCGGGTTGGTGCTAAGTCCGGGGAGTGCCGTCGTGACGCGCTGGCTGGGGCCTGTCAGGCGAGTGCTTCCAAGCGCGCGGAAATTTCCCGGTAGCGGTTCACCGGTACCAGGTGGACGCCGTCGAAGGCGCCGCTGTCGCGGAGCCGGGTGATCTGCTCGCATGCGGCCTCGACGCCGGCCATCTTGTCGTGCGCGACCTTGCCGGCGAGCCAGCCGGGGATCTCGATGTCGGGGATGGCGGCGGCCAGGCGGCGGGCCATGGCGGCGCTGGCCAGCACCATCACGCCGGCGTAGACGGGAACGTCGACGGGGTTGGCGTCACGCCAGCGCAGCTGGGCGTCGGCGGAGTAGCTGACCTGGCTGAAGATGAAGTCGGCGGCGTGCTTCCACCGGGGCAGCGGCTGCAGGGCGGCGGCGACGCCGATCCGCCAGGCCGGGATGCCGGCGAAGGCCGGGTCTGAGGCGGTGCAGGAGCGGGCCTCCTCGATCATGGAGCGGACCGTCAGGTCGCTGGTCCGCCCGCCAGCGCCTGGCTTGTCGCCGTAGACGAACAGGAACTGCCCGACGCCGTAGGCGGCGGCGGTGAGCAGGTCACGGCGGAAGCCGAGCAGGTTGCGGTCGCGTGAGTTGATGCAGGCGATGCTGTGGCCGCCCATGGCCTGCACCTCGTGCGCGACCGCGATGCTGGAGACGGTGGCGCGGCCGATGTGGTTATCGGGGATCAGGAAGGTGCTGGACACCGCGGTCAGCACCCCGATCTGGTGACGGGCATGCGTGAGGTCCGGCCGGACGGGAGGCTCGATCTCGCAGACGATCTCGAACGGGCGCGCGCTCATGACGGCAACGCTAGCGCGCCGGCCACGAACGTTGACCGGCTCGGTCAGGCAGCGTTGGGTTTCGGGCGGCCCCGGCGTTGCTGGCGTTCGCTGCGGATGCGGGCGCGTTCGCGGCGCTGGGCGGCCAGCACGCCGGGGTGGCGGGCGTGGGCGTTGCGCCAGCGCAGGCAGGCCTGCAGCCGGCGGGCCAGCGCGGGGTGGTTCGGGTAGTCCGAGCCGCCCATGGCAAAGGTGCGTACCGGACCGGACTGCGCCTCGATCGGATTGGCCCACGACGCGCTCGCGGGCGTGAAGCACAGCCCGGCATCCGGACGGTGTCCTCATCGGCCGCGACCAGCCGTGCGATCGCCGGCACCAGGGTCCCCGACGCCGACGCCATGATGATCACCGCCCGCCGCACCCGCACCGACTCGTGCTTACCCGCCGCACGATCTGCTGCAGCCGCTGCCCCTCCTGATCCGTCAGCCGCCGCGCCC
>DAIOWL010000888.1:0-3396 GCA_036758545.1 Streptosporangiaceae bacterium
CTCTGACCTGGCGCGCCCGGCAGGATTCGAACCCGCGACCCGCTGCTTAGAAGGCAGCTGCTCTGTCCGGCTGAGCTACGGGCGCTCGAACGTAATTGTGCATGGAGAAGATCACGCGACGGCTACATGAAGGTCGCAGTGTGTCGGCCCTTGACGCCGTGCCACCTCGGAAAACGGCAAGCCGCCAGTCCGCCGAGGACTCCCCAACCGCCGAGATTACCTCACCCTGCCGTCAGCCGTAGAGTTCCTTCAGGCCGAGTAGCCGAATCACCGGGGCGCTCGCATCTAATCAGCCAGCTCAGAGTCAAGGGCCGTCCGCTGTAACAAGTGAGTCTCGTCCGCTCCATAGGCGAATCACCTTTCACGGCAAGCAGCTCGCAGGCCGACGTAGCCCCTCAAGGGGACAGGGGGTTAATGACCTTGTCCCTCATGGGTTCGCCGAGAGACAGCACGCGGCGTGGGCGCCCGGCTCGTCCGGCGTCAGACACCCGCGTCGACCTAGATCCGACCACGCCGGAACGGATCGTCCCCGGGCGTCGCGCGACGGCGAAATCGGGGTATTCCCGGTCAGGTTGATCGTGGGTGGACGGCGCCCGCCCGGACCCGGCCCCAGCCCACTGGTGCTGCTGCGCTTCTGGTGAAATGCAGTGACATGTAATGCATGCCCGTCTTCCCACAATCATGGGCGTGGATGCCGCGTTCATACCGCTGGAGCTCACTCCGCTTAGCCAGTAGGCCGGGACCGCGCGGCTCGTTCCCGAAAACCGGACTCAGGGTAACACCGGCACCATCAGCATCACGTTCCGTGCGTGCTGAACCAGATGGAACGCCATGACACCCCGAATCCAGTGCGTCCTGACGCAGTGAATCCCCGGTTCCAGTGCGTCCGGCAGCAGGCCGACCGTCATAATCAACATGAGCCGATGTGGAACATGGTGCCGGTGATGCTGATGTGACTGGTTTGCCTTCTGCGCCCTCGCGGCGCCCACCGGGGACATCCGGTTAAACGGCATTCGTCATCCCCACACGAACCCGCAGCCAAAACGACAGCCCGTCAAGCCGCAAGCGTCAAGGCGCCAGCAGCCCAGCCCGAGAGCTCAGCCGGGCCCGAGTGAGGTGCCCCGGCCCCCAAGAGCTCAGCTCGCCCGACAAGCTCAGCCCGCCTGATCCAGTCGCTCCCGCTGCTCCGTCGTGAGCGTAAGCTCCACCGCGCCCAGGCTCTCCTCCAACTGCGCCACCGAGGACGCTCCCACCAGCGGAATCACCGGCAGTTCCCCGCCCATCAGCCACGCCAGCACCACCTGGTTGGCCGTAGCCCCCGTCTCACTAGCCACAGCGGACAAAGCCGCCAGCCGCCGCGGCGTCCCCGCATGAGAAAACTCAGGCCCCAGCGGCTTATCCGGCCGCACATAAGCCCCGCTCAGCAGCGGCGAGTACGCCACCAGGGGCAACCCGGTGGACCGAACATAGCTCAGCAGGTCCGGACCCGCCGCCCCGGGCTCCCCATCTGGGGACAGCCACGAAGGCGAATCCGCCCGCTGCCGCAGGTACGTATGGCAGTACTGCAGCACCTCGTACCCCGGCAGCCCGGAAGCAGCCGCCAGCGCCCGCGCCCGCTCCACCATCCAAGCCCAGTGGTTGCTCACGCCCAGCAGGCCGACCATACCCAAGGACACCAGCTCAGCGAACCCCTCCACAGTCTCGGACAGGGCCACAGCAGGATCCGAGATGTGCGCGTACATCAGGTCCAGCCGCCCGACACCAAGACGCGACATACTCCGCTCCGCCGACTCCCTGATCGCCTTGGCGGACAAGCCGTCCATCTCGGTCAGCGAGCCATCGGAGCGAACGAAGTCCGCCGCAGGCGCCAGCGGCCGTGCGCCGACCTTGGTCGCGATGACGATCTCGTCGCCGATGCCGCGGCTGCGCCGCCAGCGCCCGAGCAGTTCCTCGCTCTCCCCGCCCTGGGTGCCGTGCACCCAGAAGGCGTAGTTCCCCGACGTGTCGATGAAGGTCCCGCCGGCCTCGACGAACCGGTCCAGGATGGCGAACGACGTCGCCTCGTCGGTCCGGCTGCCCATCAGCATCGCGCCCAGGCTCAGGACGGAGACCGAGCGCTGGGTCGCCGCGTCAGTTCCGATCGTTCGGTATCTCATAAACAGAGTGTCGGAAATAGAGAACGCTCTAAGTCAAGAGGTCAAGGTCAAGACGTCAAGCCGAGGAACCCGGTCACCGAGCGCCGGATCCCGGCCACGTCCAGCCCGTAAGCCGAAGCATGATCGGCGGGCGTTCCGTACTGCCGAAGCTCCGTTCGCGGCACGCCCAGGCTCAGCAGTCGGTGTGGCCGCGAGGTCAGCGCAGAGGTCACGGCATGCGAGGACGTCCCGGCCAGGTACGGCTCGACCAGCACCACGGCTCCCGACCCCGCCTCCAGCGCACGCAGCCCGGCCGCGTCGAACGGCCGCACCGTGGTCGCGTACGCCACGGTCACGTCCAGATCGGCGACGGCCTCCAGCACCGGCGACAGCATGGGTCCCACTGCCACCACCACCGCCCTCCGCCCCGAACGGACCACCTGCAGCGACGCCGACACGGGCCGCGCCTCCAGGTTGGCCTCGGTCGACAGCCGCAGATAAGTAGAGCCAGCGTCCAGCGCACCCACAGCCCCCCATAGCAGCGCCTCCACCTCGGCCGGATGCCCCGGCACGACCACGGAAAATCCCGGAACGCTGTCCAGCAAGATAACGTCCTCCGGCGCCTGGTGCGTCCGGCCGGACCTGGCCCCGTCGTAGGACGCCCCGATGCTGACCAGGACGGCGTGCGCGTCCTGGTGCGCGAGGTCGAGCTTGACCTGCTCGTAGGCCCGTTCGACCAGGAACGGCGCGTAGGTGTGCACGATCGGCCGCATCCCGGCCAGCGCCAGCCCGCCGCCCACGCTGACCATCAGCTGTTCCCTGATGCCCACGTTGAGCACCCGGTCCGGGTGCCTCGCCGCCGCCTTCCCGAACATATCCACGGAGATCTCCGCCAGCACCACCGCGGCGAGCGGATCCTCGTCCAGCAGCGCCGACGCCGTCTCCGCGAACACCGTGCGCATATCAGACATGGCCACTACTCCTCGCCCTCGACGGTCGCCACCACAAGCTGCGGGCCAGCGGACGCGGCGCCGGCCGCGGTAAGCCGGAACGCCGACGCCAGCTTCTCGTGGTCACGGCCGGAAACCCGCACCGTCGACCAGCCGCCGACCGCGAAGTGCGCCTCGATCCCGCCCGGCCCCCAGCCGTAGGTGGAGGACTGGTTGTCGACCGCGACCACGGTGAGGTTCGGCAGGCCCACGGCCCCCGCGTACACGATCGCCTCGCTGTTGCTGCCCTCGTCCAGTTCCGCGTCGCCGAC
>DAIOWL010000889.1:0-3391 GCA_036758545.1 Streptosporangiaceae bacterium
GAGGTCGATGATGTCGGCCCCTCGCTGCGGAACGCCTCGGCCAAGGTCAACCGGGCCTCGCGGAACGGCGCCGGCGGCGGGCAGAGGGACCAGGGCGGATCCGGCGGCCGGTCCTCCGGCGGCGGCCAGGGCGGCGGGGACGCCGACCCGTGGGCATCCGACAGCGGCGGCGGCGGCTTTACCGACGAACCCCCGTTCTGAGCCTGGCCGCACCGAGATCACGAGGGCCGGCCTGGCCTTAGCCAGGCCGGCCCGGCCCTAGCCGGAGAACGGCGGGCGCCTGGCGTTCGCCGAGCGGCGGCGGCCCTCCTCGATCCAGGCCGGTATGGCGTCGGTGTCGGCCCCGGCCAGGCGGCACAGCCGGGCGGCCGACCGGGCCAGCGGCTCGTCCGGCTCGCCCTCCGATGTCCCCTCGAAGATCCCGGCCACCTGGGCCAGCAGGTCGCCCCGGCCGTCGGCCAGCGCGCGGATTTCGGCCAGCGCGGCCGCTTCCTCCTCCTCGGTCAGCGGGCGCCACCGGGCGCGATGCCGCGCCTCGCCGGTCAGCTGAGCCACCAGGATCCGGTCGGCCTCCGGCCGCGGTCTTTGATCCCCCATTCGTATAGTCTCGCTGACCTGCGGCGATATCGCCAGCATTATCGCTGCGAAGAGTAGCCGGGACACAGTCACACCAGCCGGGCAATTCACGGGCCTGACGCCGTCCCGCCGGAGTACAGTCGGCCGGATCCGCGGCGTGGTGGCTCCGCGGCAGACAGCAGGAGATGGTGTGCGCGAGCCCACGATGGCCGCCAAACCCGGTCCGCTGCCTGGCCCCGTGGACGGACGCCTCCGCGGCTGTATCATTCAGCGCTCCCGCTCCTCTTACAGTTACCCTTAGGTAACCTCATCATCCGGTGCGGGTTGGTTGCGGAGGCAGATGTGCCTGCTGTGGTCTTTGGTCCTGATCGGGTGATAGGCCGCGGCCGTCCCCGGACCGCCCTGGTACTCGGCGCGGGCGGCGTGCTCGGCGCAGCCTGGATGACCGGAGCGCTGGTCCGGCTGCACGAGCGGCTCCCCGCCGCCGATGTCGATCTCCTCGTCGGGACGAGCGCGGGCAGCGTGCTGGCCGCCGCGCTGCACTGCCGTGCGTCGCTGGACGAGATCGTGGCCTGGCAGGCCGGAGACGTCACCGGGACGCTGAGCGAATCCATGGTGCTCGCCGAGCAGGACGGGCCGCTGCCGCCGTGGCCGCAGCTGCGCCCCGGATCGCTGCCACTGGCATGCGCGGCGCTGTTTCTGCAGGTGCCGCCCTGGGTGGGGGCGAGCGGCTGGCTGCCGCACGGTCGGGGGCAGCACGTGGCGGTCCGGTCGCTGATCGGCGCGCTGCAGGCGCGTCATCCGGGAGACGCCGGGAGCTGGGCCGACGGCCGCACCTGGATCGCGGCCATGGACTATGACACCGGGCGGCGGGTGCTGTTCGGCCGTCCGGGCGCCCCGCCCGCGTCGCTGGCCGATGCCGTGGTCGCCTCCTGCTCGATACCGGGCTGGTACGAGCCGGCTCGCATCGGCGGCCGGCGTTATGTGGACGGGGGCGTCCGCTCGGCCACCTCGCTCGGCGTGCTGGCCGGCGCGGACGTGCAGGAGGTGTACGTGCTAGCGCCGATGGCCAGCACCGAACCCGATCATCCGCTCCAGCCGCACCTGCGCCTCGAGCGCCGGGTCAGGCAGTTGTTCACCAGTGTGCTGCTCCGGCAGGCGAGGGCGCTCGGCGCACAGGGCAAGCGGGTCACGGTCGTGACGCCGGGCCCGCGCGACCTCGCTGTCATGGGCGCCAACCTGATGGATCCCAGGCGCAGGCAGGCCGTGCTGGAGGCTTCCCTGGTCAGCTCGGCCTGCCTGGACCTACAGGCCCAGGTCGCCTAGCTCCTTGTGCAGGTCCGCGCGCGGGTTGTCCGCGGGTACCGCGATCGTGGCGGCGGGCGGACGGCCACCGGGGTCGCCGGGAACCTTGCCCCGGGCCGTCCCGGAGACTCCGCGCCGGGTCCGGAAGATCCAGCCCGAGGCGATCCCGCCGACCAGCCCGCCCAGGTGGCCGATCCAGCTCACGCCGGGCGTCCCCGGTATCGCCACGGTCAGGATGTAGGCGTAGGACAGTGCCATGACCAGCGCGGTGAGTACGTCGATGAGGTTCCGGTCGAACACGCCCCGGGACAGCACATAGCCGAAGTAGCCGAAGATGAGGCCGCTGGCCCCCACGGTGAGCTCGGTGCCGCCTTGGAACAGCCAGACCGCCAAGCCGCTGGTGACCGCGACGATCAACGTCACGCCGAGGAACTTTTTCACGCCGCGGTACGCGGCGAGGAAGCCGAAGACGAACAGCGGCCCTGAATTTCCCTCGATGTGATCCCAGGAGAAGTGCAGGAACGGCGCCGAGAAGATCTGCGGCAGCCGGCCTATGTTGCGCGGCAGGATGCCGTAGTCGTAGTCGAGCCGGTTGTGGCCGACCCAGTTGAAGATCTGGAGCACCCAGATCAGCGCGATGAAGCCGACCATGAGGAAGAAGGCCTTCCTCGCCTCGTCGATATCGAACTCCGCGGTCCGCACCGCACCGCGCTTACGCCCCCCGGTCTGACTGCTCATGCTCACATTGTCTACCCGCTGTGGCGCGATGCGGCCTACTCGGAGCGGATTCGAAGCAGTCACTCAGCTTGCCGGTCCCGGTAGGCGCGCATCTTGGCACGTGCGCCGCAGATCTGCATGGAGCACCACCGGGACCGGCTCGACGCTGACCGGTCGTAGAACGCCCAGCCGCAGCGACGGCCGGGACAGCACTTGAGCCGGGCCCAGGTGCCGGTCATGGCCGCTTCGGCGATCGCCGCGGCGACGGCACCGATGACCCGGCTGAACGGGTCGTGGTCGGCGCTCACCAGGCGCACGCCGCCGGCCGGGTCCACCGCCAGGGTCAGGCGGGAGGGGGCCAGCGCCATGGTCAGCCTGCTGGCCGCCTCGGGGTCCTCCCGCCCCTCGATGTGGCCGCCGAGCACCTGCCTGGTCGCCTCGCGCAGTTCCGCCAGCGCGGCCCGCTGGACGCCGGTCACGACGGACCCGGCCGGCAGCAGGCCCGCCGTGGCGAGCCACCGGGCCGCCTCGGGCGCGGTACCGAGCAGGTCCCGCCCGGTCTCGGCGTTCAGTGTGTTCACCAGGGCCTGGATCAGCCGCAGCGAGCCCGGCGCGGGCGCGCGGTCACCGGGGTCCGAGCCCGCGGTGGGCGGCAGGGTGTGGTTACCCTCAATCACGCTTTAATGGTAACTGCTGAGAGCTTGCTGAGGGCATATTGCCTGGAAGGGTTACCTCTGAAAGACTCTCTCGGGTAAGACACGCGGCCCGCCGCGCACGGGGGCAGCGGCGGGCC
>DAIOWL010000890.1:0-2217 GCA_036758545.1 Streptosporangiaceae bacterium
CGGGTTACCTCCGTCAGGTTGCGGTGGGGAACTGCATGTGCGTGCTGTGGTGTTCTGAGTGTTCGTCGTCGGGCCAGCGGCTGGTGATGGCCTTGGCCCGGGTGTAGAAGCGGATGCCCTCGGGGCCGTGCACGTGGGTGTCGCCGAACAGCGAGTCCTTCCAGCCGCCGAAGGAGTAGAAGGCCATCGGGACCGGGATGGGGACGTTGATGCCGATCATCCCGACCTGGACGTGGCGCTGGAATTTCTTCGCCGCCTGGCCGCTCGAGGTGAAGATCGCGGTGCCGTTGCCGTACTGGTTGGCGTTGACGATGTCGATGGCCTCGGCGAAGCTGCCGGCCCGCAGCACGACCAGCACCGGGCCGAAGATCTCGTCGGTGTAGATGTCCATGTCGGTGGTGACCCGGTCGAACAGGGTCGGGCCGACGAAGAAGCCGTTCTCGTAGTCCTTCACGGTCAGCCCGCGGCCGTCGACCACGAGCGTGGCGCCGGACTGCTCGCCGCGGTCGACGTAGCCGGCGATGCGGTCCCTGGCCTCCGGCGTGACCACCGGGCCCATGTCCGAGGCCGCGTCGCGGCCCGGGCCGACCTTGATCTCCTCGGCCTTGGCCTTCAGCTTCGCGACGAGCGCGTCGCCCGCGTCGCCCACCGCGACCACCGCGGAGATGGCCATGCACCGCTGCCCGGCCGAGCCGTAGCCCGCCGCCGTGATGTGGCTGGCGGCGAACTCCATGTCCGCGTCGGGCAGCACCACGGCGTGGTTCTTCGCGCCGCCGAGGGCCTGCACCCGCTTGCCGGCCTCCGAGGCCCGCTGGTGCACGTACCTGGCGATCGGCGTCGAGCCGACGAACGACACCGCCGCGATGCCGGGGTGGTCCAGGATCGCGTCCACCGCCACCTTGTCCCCGTGCACCACGTTGAAGACGCCCTCGGGCAGCCCGGCGTCGGCGTACAGCCGGGCGAAGAAGTTCGACGCGGACGGGTCGCGCTCGCTCGGCTTGAGGATGAAGGTGTTCCCGGCGGCGATCGCGATCGGGTGCATCCACATCGGCACCATGGCCGGGAAGTTGAACGGGGTGATCCCGGCGCAGACCCCCAGCGGCTGGCGGAACGAGTACGCGTCCACGTCGGTGGAGACCTGCTCGGAGAACTCGCCCTTGAGCAGGGTGGGGATGCCGCAGGCGTACTCCACCACCTCCAGGCCGCGGATGACCTCGCCCTTGGCGTCCGAGACGACCTTGCCGTGCTCGTCGGCGACCAGCACCGACAGCTCGTCCAGGTGCCGCTCGATGAGGTCGCGCAGCGCGAACATGACCCGCGCCCGGCGGATCACCGAGACGTCGCGCCACTCCTGCCACGCCTTGCTGGCCGCGGCCACGGCGGCGTCGACGTCGGCCGGCTCGGCCAGTGCGACCTGAGCCTGCTGCTCACCAGTGGCCGGGTTCCAGACCGGGCCCCACCTGGTCGACGCGCCGGTCGTCTCCGAGCCGGCAATCCAGTGCTGGATAGTACGCATCCGTAATTTCAGCCTTTCCTACAGGTACATCCGCTGGTCGCGCTTGGCCGCCGCGTAGGCCACGCGGGCCTGCTGCGTGCTGTCCAGCGCGGAAGTCTCCGACACCGGCACGTCCCACCAGCTCTCCGAGGAGGGCACCGGGGCGAGCGGGTCGGCCTCGATGTAGGTGACCGTGGTCCGGTCCGACGCCCGGGACTGCGCCAGCGCGGCCTGAAGTTCCTTGACCGTACGGGTCCTGATCACGTCGGCGCCGAGGCTGGCCGCGTTGGCCGCCAGGTCGACCGGGAGGACGTCGCCGTCCAGCAGCCCGGAGGACGGGTCGCGGTAGCGGTACCGGGTGCCGAACCGCTGCGAGCCGAGCGATTCGGACAGCGAGCCGATCGAGCCGAAGCCCTGGTTCTGCACCAGGACGATGTTCAGCTTGATCCCCTCGGAGACCGCGGTCACGATCTCCTGCGCCATCATTAGGTAGGACCCGTCGCCGACGAGCACGAAGACCTCGCGGTCCGGGGCGGCCATCTTGGCCCCCAGCCCGCCGGCGATCTCGTAGCCCATGCACGAGTAGCCGTACTCCACGTGGTACTGCTTGGGGTCCCGGGCGCGCCACAGCATCTGCAGGTCGCCGGGCATGCTGCCGGCCGCCTGCACGACCACGTCCCGGTCGTCCATGAACTCGTTCAGCGCGCCGAGGATCTCGGTCT
>DAIOWL010000890.1:2317-3386 GCA_036758545.1 Streptosporangiaceae bacterium
ACGACCACGTCCCGGTCGTCCATGAACTCGTTCAGCGCGCCGAGGATCTCGGTCTGGGCCGGCAGCGGCTGGTGGCCCAGGTGATAGGCGTCCTCGACCACCTGCTGCCAGCGCGCATTCTGCTCGTGGATCCGTACCGTGTACGCGTCGTCGACCCGGTAACCGGCCCCGGAAACGGACAGGGCCTCGGTCAGCGCCTCCAGGCCGGCCCGGGCGTCGGCGACCAGGCTGGCGCCCGCGTGCTTGCCCGCGTCGAACGCGGCCACGTTGAGGTTGACGAACTTCACGCCAGGGCGGGCGAAGGCGGTACGCGAGGCGGTGGTGAAGTCGCTGTACCTGGTGCCGATGCCGAGGATGACGTCGGCCTCGCGGGCCAGCGCGTTGGCGACCGGGGAGCCGGTGGCGCCGACGCCGCCGACGGCGCACGGGTGATCCCAGGCCAGGGCGCCCTTGCCCGCCTGGGTGTCGGAGACCGGGATGCCAGTCACCTCGGCGAACCGCCGCAGGGCCGCACTGGCCTCGGAGTAGATGACGCCGCCGCCCGCGATGACGAGCGGCCTGCGGGCGTTGCGGAGCACCTCGACGGCGCGCCCGAGCGCGGCAGGCTCGGGCAGTGGCCGGGGCACGAACCAGGTCCGTTCGGTAAATAGGTGTTCTGGCCAGTCGTGGGCCTCGGCCTGCACGTCCTGCGGCAGGGCCAGGGTCACCGCGCCCGTCTCGGCCGGGTCGGTGAGCACCCGCATGGCGGCCAGCAGCGCCGACGGCAGCTGCTCCGGCCGGCTGATCCGGTCCCAGAACCGCGACACCGGCTTGAACGCGTCGTTCACGCTCACGTCGTACGAGCGCGGGTCCTCGAGTTCCTGCAGCAGCGGGCTGGCGGCCCGGGTGGCGAAGAAGTCGCTGGGCAGCAGCAGGACCGGGATGCGGTTGATGGTGGCGAGCGCGGCGCCGGTCACCATGTTGGTCGAGCCGGGGCCGATCGAGGCGGTGCAGGCGAAGGTCTGCAGCCGGTTCCGCATCCGGGCGAAGCCGACCGACGCGTGCACCATGGCCTGCTCGTTGCGGGCCA
>DAIOWL010000891.1:0-3384 GCA_036758545.1 Streptosporangiaceae bacterium
GGCCTCGCGAGCGCGGACGTCGTCGACAGCCTCGGCGGGGGTTCCGTCCGGAACGTGCGTGGTCATGGTGACCAGGTATTCCATCGTCGGCACTCCTTGGCGCGGAAAGTGAGAGACCCCGGTCCGTTCGGTAATAAGTCTTCCGAACGGACCGTAGCGTACGTTCCCGGGCCAGGTACCCGCCGGGGGCGCTGGCGGCTCCGTGCCGTTAATTCATTGTGGCCTGAGCCGGAGATTTTTTGACGGAGGGGTTCGGGGGCTAGTTTCCGGTCGCCGCTTTGAACTTGACGACCAGCTCGGCGGGTACCCGGCCGCGGTCCTTTACGTCCATACCCTGGGCCTTGGCCCACTCACGGACCTCGGTCGTATTCACCCCGTTCGCCGATGCCTTGCGCCCGCCGCGGGCCGGCCGCCGGGCCGCGCCGCTGGCCCGGCGGGCACTGCCAATGTAGGGCGCGAGCGCGTCCCGCAAGGCCTGAGCGTGCTTGGTGTTCAGGTCGATCTCGTAGTCGGTGCCGTCAAGGCCGAAGCGGATGGTCCCTTCGGCAGCGCTGCCATCGATGTCGTCAACAAACAGGGTCTGCACTTTCTGCGCCACGGATGCTCCATTTCTCGTACTGATGGAACCAATCGTAGGCAATTCCAGCGGCACGAGCACGCAGCCGCACCGGAAACGCTGATCAGACGAGGTATAGGAAAGTTTCTGAGCAGTAGCGATACATGTGTGCTATGAGAAAATCGGCCACGCCATATCTGCGTAACACAGCGTTTACTTCCCGGTGTAATCGAGAAATTACCGTTCAGTGCCTGAGTTGGCGCCTGGGCCTGCGCGATGCCTTAAGGCCTGGGTCGGGGTTACCTCGTGGCCGAACTTTTCCCGGACCCAGGCGACGATCTCGGTGGTGGGCGCGCCCGGCGTGAAGATCCTGGCCACCCCCATCCGGGTCAGTTCCTCGATGTCCTCGTCCGGGATGATGCCGCCGCCGAACACCACGATGTCGGCGGCGTCCCGCTCCTCGAGCAGCTCGATCACGCGGCTGAAGAGCGTCATGTGCGCGCCGGAGAGAATGGAGAGGCCGACCGCGTCCACGTCCTCCTGGATGGCGGCCGCCACGATCTGCTCCGGCGTCTGGTGCAGCCCGGTGTAGATGACCTCCACGCCGGCGTCGCGCAGCGCGCGGGCCACGACCTTCGCTCCGCGGTCGTGCCCGTCAAGACCGGCCTTCGCGACGATCACCCGGATCTTGCCCATGACGGTAAGCGTAGCCGGAACGTCCCGCGGACCGGTTAGTCCACGCAGGGGATGCCGTTCTTGGCGATGACCGCGCCGCCCTGAGCGCCCGTGGTCGGCAGGGCCGTCGCGGAGCTCGAGGCGGACGCCGTCGCGCCGGGGACGCTGGCGGTCGCGCCCAGGTTCAGCTGGACGTGCCCGGACGCCACCGCGACGCTCGCCGTCGCGGAGACGCCGAACAGCGACGCGATCTTGGCGCCGCTCGCCGCCGCGCCGGTGCCGTAGAGCACCTGGGTCGCGGGCAGGGCCGTGGTGTTCGAGATCTGCCCGGCCTTGAACCCGTCCTTGACCAGGGCGGACGAGACGTCCCCGGCCAGCCCCTGGGTGCTGCCCCCGTTGTACACGTCGACCGTGGTCGCGGCGGCCTCGGCCGCGCTGACCGTGGCCGTGGCCTTGGGCCGCGGCCCGGACGAACCGGAGGGACGGGGGGCCGGGTAGAAGGTGTTGTGCACGAGCTGCTGGATGTACGGGACGTCGACCTGGTTGGCGGACTGGCCCTCGATCGTGATGTAACTCTGGATCGGCAGCGTGTTGAAGCTCAGGCTGCCGCTGGTCAGGCTGCGCATCTGGGTGGCGAAGTCGAGCAGGTTCCAGCCCGAGTCGGTGATCACGTACTGCTTGGCCACCGACAGCAGCGAGTTGATCTTGGTCAGGTCGCCGAGCACGCCCTCGGTGCGCAGCTGCTGCATGACCGAGGCGAGGAAGGCCTGCTGGCGGTGGGTACGGTCGAGGTCGCCGTTGATCAGGCCGTGCCGCTGGCGGACGAAGGCCAGCGCCATCTTGGCGTTCAGGTGCTGGTAGCCGCTCTTCTTGGCGTAGAAGCCCGAGTAGGTGTCGAGCGCGACCGGGTGCTTGAGGCAGACCTGCACGCCGCCGAGCACCTTGGCCAGCTCGTAGAACCCGTCCAGGTTGATCTCGGCGAAGTGGTCGATGTGCACCCCGGTGAAGGACTCCACCGTGGCCACCGTGGCCGCCCGGCCCGCCTCGTTGCCCTGGAAGGCCACCTGGCTCTGGCTCATCTTCGGGTGCTGCTGGCGGACCTCGGACTCCTTCTCGGCGAGGGCGTCTCCGTAGGCCTGGTCGATCTTGCCCGTGTGCTGCCCGTCGTAGGTCTGCGGGAACGTGACCCAGTCGTCGCGCGGAATCGAGAAGCCGATCGCCTTCTTGCCGCCGGCCGGGATGTGGATCAGGATCAGCGTGTTCGTCGCGTTCCCGCCGACGCCCTCGTACAGGACGCCCTGCCTGCTCCCGGCGTGCAGGGCGTTCAGGATGTCGTTCGGCAGTACGTTGCCGTTCCAGTCGGTGCGGCTTTCCAGCCCCATCAGCAGGATGTTCTGCGCGCCGATGGACGGGCCGCTGTTGATCGCGTGCGAGCCGCCGATGCTGCTCACGTCGCGCACGACAAAGTAGGAAAAGCCGCTCACCGCCAGGACCAGGGCAGCGGCCACGCAGCTCAGGGCATATCCGGCCTTACCGGCAGCGCCCCACAACGAGGTCAGAGAGCCCGGCCTAACCATGGCACCTTTCCTCAGCAGTCCCAGCTCTGGATCGTTACCGTCCGATGAAGCCTACCGTCGCGTTCCCGTTACCAGGCCGCAACGACTAACATCCGAAGCACCTATGAGCGACCCACGATGGCGCGAAACACGCCCGAACAGGCCAGACGGCGGCGAGCCTGGAGCCAGGCCGCCCGGCCGAGTTCCCGGGCCGCCTCCGACGCCCGGGCGTGTCCCGGGCCGACCCCCGGGTGCCGTCCCCCCCAGGACCGGGCCGGCTGCAGGCGGCCAGGGCGGCCCCGCCGCCGCAGGCGGCCAGGGCAACAGGGTCGTCCCTCACCGAGGGGGGTCCGGGGGGATGGGTCCTCCCGGAGAAAGAGCCAGCCGGGAGCCCCGGCGTGAGGCCGGCCGGGGCGTACCCGACCCGCGGGGTTCCGGACCGCGCGGACGTGAGGCCGGATGGGACAGCCGCGCCCCCGGCGGGCGAGGCGCCAGCGGGCCGAACGGGCAGGGTGGCGGCGGGCCGAACGGACGGGGTGGCGGCGGGCGCGCCGCGGCTGACGGACCGCCGACCCGGCGGATGCCGGCCCAGCCCGA
>DAIOWL010000892.1:0-3165 GCA_036758545.1 Streptosporangiaceae bacterium
GCTGAACCCGGCGGGGCAGTGGTACGCGGCGCGGGGAGCAGAAGCCCCGGCAAGCTCCGACCCGACGCCATGAAACCGATTCACGGCAGGGCCGAAGCGATCACCGGGCCGGGCGCGTCCTGGCTCACGCCACCGAGCACGCCCCCGCCCGGCTCCAAGTCCACGCCCAAGTCCGCGCCCAAGACCACGCCCAAGTCCAGCCCGAAGTCCACGCCCAAGTCCAGCCCGAAGTCCACGCCCAAGCCCACCCCGAAGCCGACCGGGCCGGTGCTGGCCAGCAATCCGTCGCCCATACCCGCCCAGGCGGCGCCGGGCGGCACCCTGGCCGGCTTCGACACGTGCGCGGCCCCGTCGCTGCCGACCATGAAGGCCTGGCGGACGAAGTACGCCGCCACCGCGATCTACATCGGCGGGCAGATGATGGCCTGCGGGCAAGGCAACCTGTCGACGAACTGGGTCCAGCAGACCGAGGCCATGGGCTATGCCCTGATGCCCACGTTCGTCGGGCTGCAGGCACCGTGCAACAGCTTCAGCGGGAAGATCGACCCAAAGCAGGCGGCGTCGCAGGGCACCGCGGCCGCGGATAAGGCGGTCACCGCCGCGAAGTCCTACGGGCTGGGCGCGGGTACGCCGATCTACTACGACATGGAGGCGTACAACCACACCAACGCCGGCTGCCGGACCGCGGTCCTCACCTTCCTCGACGCCTGGACCAGGCAACTGAAGGCGGTCAGCTACATCTCGGGCGTGTACTCCAGCGCCGGCTCCGCCATCACCGACCTGCAGTCGAACACCACCGTCGCCGGGCGCTCGCTGGCCGAGCCGCAGGCCATCTGGTTCGCCCTGTGGGACAACGGGAACAGCATGACCGGGTCGCCCTACATGACCTCGGCGGTGTGGCCGGTCGCCAGCCGGTCCAAGCAGTACGTCGGCAACCGCGTGGTCAAGGTGGGCGGGATCTCCCTGAACATCGACGCCGACTGGGTGGCCAGCGCGGTCGCGCGGAAGTGACCGGCGGGTCACCGATCCGCACCGGCCGTATTCAATTCGCGATGACCGGCCCGGGCTCCTAAGCTAGGGACTTCCGGGCCGGGCCGCCGGACAGACCGCCACAGAGCGCGCCCTATACCCGGAAGCGCGCCCTATACCCGGATCACCACGGGATTCGCGCCCGCCGACCGCCAGCCGGATGGAGACCTTCACCATGGCACTGCGCAGTGACCGCCTCGACGCCATCGTCAGCCTGAGCAAGCGACGGGGCTTCGTCTACCCGTCCAGCGAGATCTATGGTGGCCTGCGGGCCGCCTGGGACTACGGCCCGCTCGGCGTCGAGCTCAAGAGCAACATCAAGCGCCAGTGGTGGCGCAGCATGGTCACCGAGCGCGATGACATCGTGGGCCTGGACTCGTCGGTCATCCTGGCCCGCGAGGTGTGGGAGGCGAGCGGCCACGTCACCGAGTTCGTCGACCCGCTCACCGAATGCACGTTCTGCCACAAGCGGTACCGCGCCGACCAGCTGATCGAGGCCTACGAGGACAAGCACGGTCACGTGCCGGCCGGCGGCCTGGCCGACCTCACGTGCCCGAACTGCGGCAACCGGGGCACCTTCACCGAGCCGCGCATGTTCAACGGCCTGCTCCGCACCCACCTGGGCCCGGTGGAAGACGAATCCGGCCTGGCCTACCTGCGCCCCGAGACCGCGCAGGGCATCTTCATCAACTTCAAGAACGTGCTGCAGACGTCGCGGAAGAAGATCCCGTTCGGCATCGGCCAGATCGGCAAGTCGTTCCGCAACGAGATCACCCCGGGAAACTTCATCTTCCGGACCCGGGAGTTCGAGCAGATGGAGATGGAGTTCTTCGTCAAGCCCGGCACCGACGAGGAATGGCACCAGCGCTGGATCGACGAGCGCTTCGGCTGGTACGTCGACCTCGGCATCAACAAGGAGAACCTGCGGCTCTACGAGCACCCGAAGGAAAAGCTGTCGCACTACTCCAAGCGCACGGTCGACATCGAGTACCGGTTCGGCTTCACCGGCAGCGAGTGGGGTGAGCTCGAGGGCATCGCCAACCGCACCGACTACGACCTGACCACCCACCAGAACGCGTCCAAGCAGGACATGTCCTACCTGGACCAGGAGTCGGGGGACCGGTTCATCCCGTTCGTGATCGAGCCGGCCGCCGGCGTCGACCGGGGCGCGCTGACCTTCCTGCTCGACGCCTACGCCGAGGACGAGGCGCCGGACGCCAAGGGCAAGATGGAGAAGCGGACCGTGCTGCGGCTGGACCGCAGGCTGGCCCCGGTGAAGGTGGCGGTGCTCCCGCTGTCCCGCAACGCCGACCTGTCGCCGAAGGCCCGTGACCTGGCGGCCGTCCTGCGCAAGCGGTGGAATACCGATTTCGACGACGCCAGCGCGATCGGCCGCCGGTACCGGCGCCAGGACGAGATCGGCACCCCGTACTGCATCACGGTCGACTTCGACACCCTGGAGGATCAGGCCGTCACGGTCCGGGATCGCGACACGATGCAGCAGGAGCGCGTCGGCATCGACGCCCTGGACGGCTACCTATCCGAGCGCCTCGGCCCCTGCTAGTACCTGCGGTACATATCGGCCGCGGCCTGGTGGAACCCGTCAGGGAGCCCGGCCGCGGCCATGGCCACGGCGATCTCCTCCATCTCTCCGACCCAGCGCCAGCCCTTGGCCGCCGCCGCCGCGGCCGCGCCGTCCCAGCGTTTCTCCAGGCCAGGCTGGGAAAGAGCCCACTCCGCCAGCAGCACGGATTCCACGCCCTCGGCCCGGGCCAGCGCCCGCGCCGCCAGCAGCAACGCGGCCGATCCCTTGGTCCAGGACGCGTATGCCATCTTCACCGCGGACGCCGACCCCGGCGGTGGGACCACCCGCGCGTCGACGTCGGTGCCGCCGAACAGCGCTCCTGTCTCCCCGGCGCGCAGACCGGAGAGATACAGCCGGGTGGACCCCGGCGCCGTCGGGGGAGGCCCGATGATCCCGCCGTCCGCGAAGTCGGCCCCGCCCGCCTCCACGATCGCGGCCACCTCACCCGCGGTGGCCGGCGAGACCGCGTTGGCGTCCAGGTAGAGGCCACGGAACCCGGCCACCTGCCGGGCTACGTCCAGCACCGCGTGCGGCGGGCAGACCGAGACTAT
>DAIOWL010000892.1:3175-3371 GCA_036758545.1 Streptosporangiaceae bacterium
CGGTGGCCGGCGAGACCGCGTTGGCGTCCAGGTAGAGGCCACGGAACCCGCTCCCGGCCATCGCCCGGGCCACGTCCAGCGCCGCGTGCGGCGGGCAGACCGAGACAATGACTTCCGAACGGGCGGCCATCTCCGCCCACCCGCACCCGTCCAGCCCTGCCTCGGCGGCGCGTTCCCTGGTCGCCGCGCTGCGCCC
>DAIOWL010000893.1:0-3367 GCA_036758545.1 Streptosporangiaceae bacterium
GTGCTGGACGGGAGCAGCTGGGTGAAGAACGAGACCGTCAGTCCCTCGGCCTGGTCGATCCAGAACGTGGTGCTGGCGGCGCCGCCCCAGGAGAGCTCGCCCGCGGTACCGATCACCTTGCCCGGCACCGGGTCGAGGAGGACGGCGAAGCCGAGGCCGAAGCCGACCCCGCGGAACGGGGACTCGGCGTAGAGCGGACGGCCGAACGTCTCCAGGTCCTTGTTCCCGGGCAGGTGATTGCGGGCCATGTAGCCGACGGTGCGCGGGCTCAGCAGCCTCATGCCGTCGAGCTCGCCGGCCGGGCTGGCGTCCGTGGCCAGCAGCATCCGGGTGAACCGGTCGTAGTCGGCGGCGGTAGACACCAGGCCGCCGCCTCCGCCGAGCATGCGCGGCTGCCTGAGCGCGGCCTGGCCGAGTTCGTCCAGCCGGACGGCGCGCCCGTCCCGGCTGGGGCGGTAGAGGGCGGCGAGCCGGGAGGCGGCATCGGCGTCGGCTGAGAAGGCGGTGTCGGTCATGCCGAGGGGGCGGAAGATCCTGTCCTCGAAGAAGTCGTCGAGCTGCTGTCCTGAGGCCACCTCGACGACGCGGCCGAGGACGTCGGTGGCGACCGAGTAGTTCCATTCGGCCCCCGGCTGGAACAGCAGCGGGATGGTGGCCCAGATGTCGCAGGCCTGGGCCAGGTCCGCGCCGGACGGCGTGCCCCACTCGAACCCGGCCGCGCGGTACAGCGCGTCCACCGGGTGCACCCGGTGGAAGCCGTAGGTGAGCCCGGCCGTGTGGGTGAGCAGGTGCCAGATCCTGACCGGCTCGGCGGCGGGGACGGTCACCTGCTTCTGGTCCGAGCCGCCGTCGTAGACGCGGACGTCTTTAAAGGCCGGGATGAATTCGCTGACCGGGTCGGTGAGCGTGAGCCTGCCCTCCTCGTACAGGATCATCGCGGCGACCGAGGTGATCGGCTTGGTCATCGAGTAGATGCGCCACAGCGTGTCGTCGGTCACCGGCAGCCCCGCCTCGAGGTCGCGCGACCCGCACCGGGCCACGTGCGCCAGGTGGCCGTGCCGGCCGATCGTGAGCAGCCAGCCGGCTAGGCGCCCGTCTTCCACGTAGCGGGCGAAGTGCGCGTCGATGCGCTTGAGTCGTTCTTTGTCCAGCCCGAGTTCGGCCGGATCGGTGTTGATGGTCAGCTCGGTCACGGGATCAGTATGCGCCACGGGCCTGATCTTCCCGGCAGAGGGAGATAACTGCCACGATAGGCCCATGACTTCTTCGACGTCCTCGTTCCGGGCGGCCCGGGACCTGCTGCTTCGTCACCGGGACGACTACGACGCGGCGCTCGGTGGTTTTAGCTGGCCGGCGCTGGACGAGTTCAACTGGGCGCTCGACTGGTTCGACGTGATCGCCGGCGAGCACCCGGACCGTCCGGCCCTGCGGATCTTGTCCGACGACGATTCGGACGTTTCGCTCTCGTACGGGTCGCTGTCGGCGCGGTCATCGCAGGTGGCCGGCTGGCTGCGCGGGCTCGGCGTGGCGCGGGGCGACCGGGTGCTGCTGATGCTCGGCAACGTGGCGCCGCTGTGGGAGGTCATCCTGGCCACGATGAAGCTGGGCGCGGTGATCATCCCGGCGTCCACGCTGCTGCAGCCCGCCGACCTGGTGGACCGGGTTTCCCGCGGGCAGGTCCGGCACGTCATCACCGACGCGGCCGGCGTGCCGAAGTTTTCCGCGGTGCCCGGTGACTGGACCCGGATCGTCGTCGACGGGGATGCGGACGGGTGGCATTCGTACTCGTCGGCGTTCTCCGGTTCGGTTTCGTTTGAGCCAGAGGGCGTCACCCGGGCCTCGGATCCGCTGCTGCTCTACTTCACCTCGGGGACCACGGCGCTGCCCAAGCTGGTCGCGCACACGCAGGTCAGCTACCCGGTGGGGCACCTGTCCACCATGTACTGGGTCGGCATCCAGCCGGGCGACGTGCACCTGAACCTGTCCTCGCCGGGCTGGGCCAAGCACGCGTGGAGCAACGTGTACGCGCCGTGGAACGCGGGCGCCACCGTGCTGGTGCTGAACTACCAGCGGTTCTCGGCGTCCTCGCTGCTGGCCGCGCTCGGTTCGTGCCAGGTGACGACGTTCTGCGCGCCGCCCACGGTATGGCGGATGCTCATCCAGGCCGAGCTGGGTGCCGCCGACGTGTCGTCCCTGCGGGAGTGCGTGGCCGCGGGCGAGCCACTGAACCCGGAGGTGATCGAGCAGGTGCGCAAGGCCTGGGGGATCACGGTGCGGGACGGGTTCGGCCAGACCGAGACGACGGCGCAGGTCGGGAACACGCCGGGCCAGCCGGTGCGGGCCGGCTCGATGGGGCGGCCGCTGCCGGGATACTCCGTCGTGCTCGTCGACCCGGTTTCTGGTGAGCCGGGCCGGGACGGGGAGATCTGCCTGGACCTGTCGCGGCGGCCGCTCGGGCTGATGACCGGGTACCTGGACGATTCCGCTCTGAATGAGGCGGCCATGCGCGGCGGGTACTACCACACCGGCGACGTGGCGACCTCGGACGACGACGGCTACATCACCTACGTGGGCCGGACCGACGACGTGTTCAAGGCCTCGGACTACCGGATCTCGCCGTTCGAGCTGGAAAGCGTGCTGATCGAGCACGAGGCGGTGGCGGAGGCGGCGGTGGTGCCGTCACCGGACCCCGTTCGGCTCGCGGTGCCGAAGGCCTACGTGCTGCTGGCCGCCGGGCGGGAGGCTTCGCCGGAGCTGGCGCAGTCGATCATGGCCTTCTGCCGGGAGCGCGTGGCGCCCTACAAGCGGATCCGGCGGGTGGAGTTCGGCGATCTGCCCAAGACGATCTCCGGCAAGATCCGCCGGGTGGAACTGCGCGGCCTGGAGACGTCGCGGCCCTCGTCGGCGCGCGGGGTTACGGAGTTCTGGGAGGAAGACTTCACCTGGTGATGCCGGCGGGGTGGCTCCCTGCGGCGGGCTCGGCTCCTGGCTCGCCGGGACGGCGGGTGGCGGGCCACCGCGCGGCGCAGAGGTCCTTTGGCCGAACGAGCGAGCTGTTTGCTTATCACCACGGCCCGCATCGGCATCGCGATACACATGGCACCATCGAGCCGGGTGCCTCGGCTTAGCGGGAACCACGGCAATGTCACATAGCTGTGGTCCTGACCACGGCGATGTCACATCGCCGTGGTTCGCCAGGCCGGGCCGTCGGCGGTCTAGTCGGCTGGGTCGGGGCTGACGGCGGGGCCGGTTTCCCATTTCTGCTCGATGCGGCCGAAGTGCCAGATGCACAGGGCCACGATCCAGGTCACGACGAACACCCCGACGATGACGAAGCCGGCCGTGTTGATGTTGAAGCCCGCCAGGA
>DAIOWL010000894.1:0-1993 GCA_036758545.1 Streptosporangiaceae bacterium
GGCCCGCGGATCAGCTGAAGCCGTGGCGAGATCTCCCGGTAGTCGAGATACGGGTGATCACCGCACTCACCGCAGATGATCTCGAACACGTCGGTGTAGCCGCCCTTCATCCGGCCTTCCACGATGCGGACCGGCTGTCGCCGCAGGCTCGCGGTACGGCCGTGACCAGGCTGGCCGGCCGGGACTCCGCTCGCACCGTGCCCGTCCATGCGCAACCACGGGTCCGTGGGACGCAGTCGCCTGTCCACCACGGGACCGTCGCCCACATGGTCAGGTGGCCCCGGGCGTGTAACCGTGTTCACGTCCCGAGCATTCATCACCCTAGATTTCGAGCCACTCATCATGCCTCCTCGACAGGGCCCGGTATGGGGCTGGCGTGTCCCGATCGCGGCGTCCGGGCGCAGGCGACGTCGGCGCTCGCTCGCTGGACGCAGTTCCTGGCGTACGTCCTGTCACACGCTTATCGTCGGGCGCGGACGTCGCAGCCGTCGTCACGCAGAACACATGAAATCGGCTCTCACGCGGCCGCGCCGGGGTGGTGCCGACACAGTGCCGACACTATGCCGACACTGGGCCGAAACCGCCCGTGCCGGCGCGACGGAGTTTCACGCTTTATGCGTGATGAAAACGGCGTGCGCCCGGCCGACAATGGAGCCGAGCACGGGTATCTCGGCCAGACAGGCGGCCGGATACCCCGCCGGCTCCTGAGCGTCCCGGTGAAGCCGCCGGGCTCGCGGGGTCGCGGAAAGGTGGTTCGGTTATGGACTACGCCGAACGGTTGCGCCGTCTTGTCATCAACGACGCGTGCTTTGCGGGAGCAGGCACTTCGGGAACGGAGGTCGAGCCTCGCGACCTGGACCCGAAGACGCTGGCCCTCGTCCGGCTCGCCGCGCTGGTCGCGGTCGGTGGCGCTGTTCCGTCCTACGGAGCACAGGCCGATGCCGCGGTGAGTGCGGGCGCGACGGCCGCCGAGATCGTCGACGTGCTGGTCGGCGTCATTCCCGTCGTCGGGCTCCCCGCCGTTGTCGCGACGGCCCCGAAGCTCGCGCTGGCGCTCGGGTACGACACCGCTGAGGCCCTGGAACTCTAGTCCGGCGAGTGATCCCGGCTACCCGCCGAGCAGGCCGATCGTCGTCGCTTGCGTCACCGCGTCGTTGCGTGACGAGACGCCCAGCTTCCGGTAGATCGAGGTGACCTGGGAGCTGACGGTGTTGCGGGACACGAACAACCGCTCCCCGATCTCGCCCATCGTCAGGTGGGTCTGCAAGTAGGGGAGCAGCCGAAGCTCGGCCGGGGTCAGGGGCGACCCGCCGACCGGCCCTCCCTGCGCGTTCGACGTGACGATCCGGCGGAACTCCGAGACCTCCTGGCCGAGGGCGCCGAGGGCCGGCCGGTGAAGCGCGATGTCGTCTATCTCCCGCAGCAGGTGACGAGCCGCCGAGTAATCGGCTATGGCCCAGTACACCTTGGCGAGTTGCAGTCGCAGCCGCACGGCGAGGTAGGGGAACACGAACGTCAGGGACGGCCGGGCGCGCATCGCCCGGGTCAGTTCCCGGTTCGCTCCCTCCATGTCGCCTCGGTGCACTGCTAGCCGCGCCGCGGCGGCGAAGGCGGGCGCGCTCGTAGCGTAGTCCTGCATCCGGGCCTTATCGACGACGGCCAGCGCAGCCTCTACGCGCCCGGCCGCCTCCGCCCATCGCCCGCCGTCCATCGCCAGCACGGCGAGTTCGGATTCGCTCACGACGATCACACTGGGACTGTTCACCGCGACTGCCGCAGCGGATGCCTCGGCGAACAAGGCACTGGCCCGGTCGACGTCTCCGCTGAGCAGGTGCGCCTCGGCGCACAAGCAGAGCGCTGTGTCGCGCCACGAGCTCCACGGCGGCTCCTGGGCGACCGCGAAGCTCGCGTCGGCCGCCATCTGCTCCGGGCCGGCCGCGCACATCAGGGCCCGCAGTATGGCCCGTGCCGAGCCGAACGACGCCGAGCCGTC
>DAIOWL010000894.1:2093-3363 GCA_036758545.1 Streptosporangiaceae bacterium
TACCATTCCCGCCGGCGATCCAGCGGGATCAAGAACAAGCTCGAGGCCTCGAGCCCGCGCAACTGCTCCTGCGCGCCCGATTCTGCCAGCACGGCCTCGCAGAGCGGGGCGGACAGCTGATCAAGCACCGCCGTGCGCCGCAGGAACCGCTGAACGCTCTCGGGCAGCCGGACCATCGACTCGCGGTACAGATAGTCCGCCACCCACCGGTCATCACCGGAGACCGTCATGGGCTCGCCGCCGTTGTCGGCCGCTATTACGGCCGCGAGGTACAGCCCAGCCGGCCAGCCCTCGGTCCGTTCGGTCACAGCGGCAGCCAGCTCACGAGTGAGGCTCACGTGCGCCTGCGAGAAAATCTGCTCGGCCCCGGCCGGGTCCAGGGCCAGGTCGGCCGCCATGAACTCCAGCGCGTCTCCGGCCGCCCGCAGCCGTGGCAGGTGAGGCTGCTCGAAACGACTCGCCGCCACCAGCTGAGAGCCCTGGGGAATGCCCGCGATCACCACGCTCAGCACATCGTGACAGGCCGGCGACCGCAGCTCGTGAAGATCATCGAGCATGACCACGAACGGAACCGGGCTCGCCCTGAAGGCCGAGGCCAGGCGAGGCGCCGCGCGTCCCAGTACCGACACGCCGGCCCCGCTCACATCGGCGATCAGGCCGGCGTCGGCCGGCCAGGCCCGGGCATACGCGGATGCCAGCAACGAGAGCACAAGCGCCGGATCATCGTCCAGACGGTCGAACGACACCCACACGACCGGGCGATCCTCGGCCAGAGCCCACTCCACCAGCAACGCCGACTTACCGTAACCCGCCGGCGCCGTCACGCCGATCACCCGGCACCCGCTCCCGCGGGCCTTCTCGATGAGCCCGGCCCGGCTCACGAAACCCGGGCGAGGTGGCGGAACCGAAAGCTTGGAATCCAGCAGCAACAGATCAGGCGCAACCACCGTCCGCGGACCTCCCCCTAGATCATCGCGCCGCTAACACCGCGACCAAATCGGCGCCCAGCGCAATCAATATAGATGCGCCGCCGTCCCGCCCTGGGTCCGTACTCCAAGGCAGCGATGAGCGCGTGTAAGCAGTATGGAGGAAATGTGGAAGCCGTGTGAAGAACCGTTAGCCCAGGTCATCCACGCCGGGTGATGCGGTCTCCGCCGCCGCGGCGCAGGATAGGGGCTAACGGCGGGTGGTGACGACCGGCTGGAGAGGTCTGGATGGCGATACTCGAGTACGAGCCCGGCGCTGCGTTCCCCGGCGTGATCGGGAGGAC
>DAIOWL010000895.1:0-3360 GCA_036758545.1 Streptosporangiaceae bacterium
TTTAGCCGTATTTGATCAAGGCGGCGCCTGCGGCGCCGCTGGCCCGGCGTCAGCGGCGGGCTCTGCCTTGGGAGGCCCGCCCGCCGCACGCCGGGCCGCGTACCGAGGGGCAGCACATCAAGTGGCTCACGACACGCAGCCGGTAGCCACGTGCAGCCATCTTCCTCGGCGTAAGGGATTCGGCGCCTACGAGAAAGACGGGGGCATACCGGCCGTTAAACCGTCACGGCCCCGGTGAGCAGGCCAGTATGCCTCCCGCCTCAAACAGTCACCCCAGGCCCGGCCTCAGCCAGGCTCAGAGTTGGCTCGTCACCGGCCTTGATGATCGGTGCTCACGGCGATCCTCACCACCTGGCCTGCACCCGGCGGGGCGCCGAGGCCGTTGACCGAGACATACAGGTTGCCGTCGGGGCCGAAAGCCATTCCGGTCGGGAAGTTCAGCCCGCTGGCGATGAGCGTCCGGTGGCTGCCCTTGATCCTCACCACCTCACCCGTTGCGGGCGCGGGACCACCGTTCTTAACCGACATCTCCAGGACGTACAGCGCGCCGTGCTCACCAAAGGCCAGGCCGAGCACGGTGGTGAGACCGGACGCGAAGACGCTGAAGCGGCCGGTCCGGGGGTTGACCTTGAAGACCTCGGCCGCCCCGACCTTGACCGGGAACTCCGTCAGCGTGCCGATGTACAGCGATCCTCCGCGGCTCACCATGGCGGTGGGGCCGCGCCAGTCAGTGTTGCCCGGGAAGAACCTGGAGAAGTCGATAACCCGGCTAACGTGCCCGTCACCGGTGATCTTGTCGAGCTCCTGGTGGTTGGGCTCGACCGCGTAAAAGCCGCGCCCGGCCGCGACGAAGCTGTACCAGGTGCCGTCCGGCTCGAAGTCGCCCGTGTCTGGGTTCTTGACTGGATGAGCCTTCAGGAAGGCCGACAGGTTCGCCACTCGCGTAATGGACCCATCGCGGTGCACCCGCACGATCTCGTTCGGAGTGGCCTTGTGCCCGTGCGAGCAGCCCGCTCCTGATATCAGGGCGAACAGCTTGCCCCCGGGCCCGAACGCGACATTGGCGACACCGCTCTCAAAGTTCCTCGGCGGGGCGGTCTGATCCGAGGGCAGCCCGGATGCTACGACGGTCCTGTCTCCGTGGCGGGAGATCTTGGAGATGCTGGCGGTGAATCCGCCGGTGTAGGGGCCGATGGGCGGAATCACCTGGGTGCACTGGCCCTTCGTCGATGTAGTACCGCCGGTGCCGCCCTCGGCGACGTACAAGGCGCCGCCCGGGCCGAAGGCGAGCCCGCGAGGGTTGTTCAGCCCGGAGGCCACCACGGTCACCTTCGGCAGCGTCACTGCATGGGCACGAGCGGACACGGGCACGAGGAACGCCGCCATCACCGCAACTGCCGCAGTAAGAGAAAGCCTCCATGTTCGCATTTCTTCCCCTCCCAAACGCTTGTCCTCTAAGCCATCTCGGCCTCAAGCTTGATCTCGAATCACGCGAAGACAGTCATGATGTTGCATCCGCCGACGGGCAGCCCATCTCGTTCGCTGCCCTAGTAACCAGCCGCGTGTTGGACTGTGGACGCCTGTGTGCTGACTGTCTAGATGCTGTGTAAAGGCTGTGTGTTTTGACGCTACAACGTCTGACACGCCTCAACAAGACTTCGAACGTAGGCTCGTGCAACGCCGTGGTGAAGCCGGGATCCTGGGATGGCCCGCTCAGTGTCCGGGGGTGCCCCTCCACCGTCAAGAGGCACCCGAAGATCCTTTCAAACCGCTTCGCAAAAGCATCTTCGGGACCCACCCCTTGAGCGTCGGAGCCTCTGCACCCCCTCCGGTCAGAAACCAAGGGCCAGGCGGGAGCCTGCCCGGACCGGACGCAGGCCATCCCCTGCAAGCTGCGGGGCCGGTTGCTACCGATGGCTTACGCCGGGTTGACAGCAACGGTGACAGCAACAGCAACGACCAGCGGCAACCAGCAGCGACCGTCGGCAGCGCATAACGCTCGCCCGATCCACGCCAGCTGGGGATATGTCCGGCCTGAAAAGCAGACGGTCGAGGATTAGCACTAGGGTGCCGTGACTGTAGCCAACACTGTTGCCAAGCCGCTGGACAAAGCACGTCCCATGGTTTCATCGCCCCCGACGACGGCACGCCCGACCTCTTCGTCCACCATTCCGCCATCAAGGCTGGCGGTGACCGCGGCCTTCAGGAAAACCAGCGGGTCGAGTTCACCGTCGGCCGCGGTGCCAAGGGCCCGCGGGCCGAGGAGGTCCGCCCGATCTGACCGGCGCCGCAAGACCGGAACGGGGTGGTTCATGGCGGGCTATCCCGTTCCTGCGGGGCAGTTCGGCTGAACTCGCCGGGGCACGAACTACAGGATCGCGCCGCGCGGGGCCACCTCGACGGTGGCGACGCCTCTGGCGTAGAGCACTATGAGCCGGTCGCCGTGCTTGCAGCGCAGTGCCCCGCCATCTTCTGCCAGGGTCGAGATGACGTGCTGCACGAGCTCGTCCGCGGCAGCATCCCCGTCGCTGTAGGTGACATCCACGTGGTCGCCGCCGATGAGGCGGACCCGCAGGGCGATCTCTGCCATGGTCACGTACGTTAGTACGCTTCCCGGCTCGACCGCCAACCATACGCGGGCCTCCCAGGGCTGCCGCAGCAACTCATGCTCATCGGCGCGGTCATTGCGCGTCCCAGCTATCCTGCCCCGGCTGCCCCGGCGCCCTTGGTGGTGCCGTGAGTTGGACCACAGTACGTTCGGTGGAAAGAATTTGCACTCAGGCCTGTTGCATTACGGCACGAACCGGCGGGGGATCGATCATCGCCACCGCCGGTTCAGCGCGGAAGGTCGCCGTGCCATTAGCCACGGCACCGAGCGGTAAATTGCGGTGCCGTACGGGCAGTCAGATAGGCAGGTCATGCCGTAAATCCGCCGAATATTAGCTCCCCTTACAAGCGAGGGGTGAGCGGGCCTGATCTTGCTAACGGATTTGCTAACAACAGCTGTGGACGGCCCCGGATCCAGCTGGACCAGGCAACTGTCCGCCGCCCCTGCAAGCAGGCCTGTCTGATAGGTGCGGACTGGTCTGGACAACCCTAATCTTGCTACGGATCAGAAGGTTGGGGGTTCGAGTCCCTCCGAGCGCGCCAGGTAGAAGGCCACTTCCGATCATGAAGTGGCCTTTACTGTTGCCAACACTGTTGCCAAAGCCGCTCGACGTCACGCCCCGAACAGCTCGTCCATGGCGTCGGCCGCCTCCTGGCGCAGTACCGGCAGGACATGCGCATAGGTGTTCATCGTGACGCCGATCTCCGCGTGCCCGAGCACCTCCATGATGACCCGATCCGGAACGCCCTTGG
>DAIOWL010000896.1:0-3350 GCA_036758545.1 Streptosporangiaceae bacterium
CCCCCGACTTCCTCGGCTACACCAGCGCGCTTGCCCTCGCCGAAGACCGCCGCGACCTGGTCGAGCGGGGACTGGCGCTGAAGAAGGCCGGCAACGCGATCATGGAGCTGGTCGGCGGCCGGGCGATCCATCCGGTCAACATCCGGGTGGGTGGCTTCTACCGGGCTCCGGCCAAGCCCGAGATGGCGGCGCTGGCCGAGAAGCTGCGCGTGGCGCTGGATCAGGCGCTGGACACCGTGCGCTGGGCGGCCGGGTTCGAGTTCCCCGACTTCCACCACGACCACGAGATGCTGGCCCTGGTCACGCCCGGGCAGTACGCCATAGAGCGGGGCACGGTCGCCACCACCGGCGGCCTGACGTTCGCCCCGGCGGAGTTCGAGGACCACGTCATCGAAGAGCAGGTACCGCACTCGACGGCGCTGCACGCCCGGCTGGCCGGACGGGGCCGGTATCTGACCGGCCCGACCGCCCGCTACACCCTGAGCCGGCAGTGGCTCTCACCGGTGGCGCGGCAGGCGGCTGATGAAGCGGGCCTCGGTGCTGAGTGCCGCAACCCGTACCGCAGCATCCTGGTCCGCGCCGTGGAGGTGGTGCACGCGGTGGACGAGGCGCTGCGGCTGATCGAGCGATACGAGCCGCCCGCGCCGTGCTATCTGGACGTTCCGCCGCGCGCCGCCGTCGGGCACGGCGCCACCGAAGCGCCGCGCGGAGTGCTGTTCCACCGGTACGCCATCGACGCCGACGGTCTCATCACCTCTGCCCGCATCGTGCCGCCGACCTCGCAGAATCAGGCCAGCATCGAGGACGATCTGCGCCGGTTCGTCGCCGGCCGGCTGGATCTCGGTGATCAGCAGCTGACCTGGCAATGCGAGCAGGCGATCCGCAACTACGACCCGTGCATCTCCTGCGCGACCCACTTCCTCGATCTCACGATCGATCGCGCCTGACCAGGCACGACCATCCCGGCCTGAAGGTGGGCCGTTTGTCCTTGCTGGCCGGGTAGCGGCCAATGTCCCGCCCCTGGTCCACGCGGCGAGGCCGATATTTCGGTAAACAGTGAGTGAATAACGGGTAAACACGGGAGGTGATCCCGGGACTGGACATGCTGCGCGGCTACCGCCGGGTCTGGCTGCCCGGTGACCTGCTGGCCGGCGTCACCGTCGCGGCCTACCTGGTGCCGCAGGTGATGGCCTACGCCACGATCGCGGGGCTGCCCCCGGTGACCGGCCTGTGGGCCGCGTTCCCGGCCCTGATCGCCTACACGCTGTTCGGCACGTCGAAGTCGCTGTCCATGGGCCCGGAGGCGACCACCGCGCTGATGACCCTGGTGGCCATCAGGCCGCTGGCCAGCGGTGACCCGGCCAGGTACGCGAAACTCGCCACTACGCTCGCCCTGCTCACCGGCCTGATGGCGCTGGCGGCCTGGCTGCTCCGGCTGGGCTTCTTCGCGGATCTGCTGTCGCGGCCCGTGCTGGTCGGCTACCTGGCCGGAGTGGCCCTGATCATGATCGGCGATCAGCTCCAGCGCGCGACCGGGGTCCCGGTCCGCGGTCAGGTGTTCTTTGTCCAGGTCGGCTCGTTCGCCCGCGGGCTGGGCCAGGTAAAGCCGGCTGTCCTCGCGGTCTCCCTGGCCGTCCTGGCGTTCCTCCTGCTGCTGCGGTGGCGCTGGCCACGCCTGCCGGGGCCGCTGCTGGCGGCGCTGCTCGCCACCGCCGTGGTGGCGGCACTGCACCCGGGCGGAGTCAGCGTCGTCGGCCCGGTCCCGGCCCGGCTCCCGGCCATCGGGCTGCCCACCCTGGATCCCGGGGTGCTGCGCGAGCTGCTGCTTCCCGCGTTCACCGTGCTGATCGTGGCCTTCAGCGACGACGTGGTGACGGCCCGCTCGTTCGCAGGCCGCGACGAGAAGATCGTGGCGAACCGGGAACTGCTGGCGCTCGGCGTCGCCAACGTCGGCGCGTCGCTGGTGCGCGGGTTCCCGGTCAGCAGCAGCGGGACCAGGACGGCCATCGCGATCACCGCGGGCCGGAAGACCCAGGTGTACTCGCTGGCCACGGCGGCCTCCGTGGTGGTCGTCCTGCTGGTCGCGCGTCCGGTCCTGTCCCGCTTCCCGACAGCGGCGCTCGGCGGGATCGTCATCTTCGCCGCGCTCCACCTGATCGACGTGCAGGCCTTCCGGCGGCTGCTCGCCTTCCGCCGGACCGAGCTGGGGATCGCCGTGGCCGCCGGCCTCGGCGTGCTCGCCTTCGACATCCTGTACGGCGTGCTGGTCGCGATCGCCCTGTCAGTGGCCGACCTGCTGTTCCGGGTGGCCCGCCCGCACGACGCGATCCAGGGCATCGTCCCCGGCCTGGCGGGCATGCACGACGTGGACGACTACCCGGACGCGCAGGCCATCCCCGGCCTGGTGGTGTACCGGTACGACGCGCCGCTGTGCTTCGCCAACGCGGAGGACTTCCGGCGGCGCGCCCTGGCCGCCGCGGACGGGCCGCCGGGCCCGCTGCGCTGGTTCGTGCTCAACGTCGAGGCCAACGTCGAGGTGGACTTCACCGCGCTGGAGGCCATGGAGGCGCTGCGCGACGACATCACCGACCGCGGTGCCGTATTCGCGCTCGCCCGGGTCAAGCAGGACCTGCTGGCCCGGCTGGAGGCCTTCGGCCTGGCCAGCAAGATCGGCGCGGAGCTGCTGTTCCCGACCCTGCCCACCGCCGTGCAGGCCTACCAGGATAGGACAAAAGACCCCCAGGTCGGCAACTAAGGCCCATGACCGCGCCCGGTCCCGCTAACCCAGAGTGAGGGGAAGAGCAAAATTCTGATACCGAACGGACTGGGTTCATGGCTACCGCGACCGCGACTCCCGTCCCCCGGCTGATCGCCCTGGCCGCGGCGCGCCGGGAGGGATGAGAGATGGACATTATCTACGAGCGGCCGCCGCTGCCGTACCTTACGGCCCTGCGGGCGGTGGCCCGCTGCTCCGCCAGCACGGCGCGGCTGCTCCGGCAGCACCGGCTGCGCCTGCCCGCCCGGTGGGTGGGGACGCAACTGCGCTTCGCCGACGGCACCTCGGCGCGGGTGTACCGCGAGACGGTCGCCGACCGGGGCGCGACGCTGGACCCGTGCGTGCTCGTCGTGGAGTTCCGGCTGCGCGCCGTGCGCGGCCTCGGGCACGCCGCGTTCCGCCGGGAGAGCCTGCTCAACACCCCGCTGTTCGCCGGCTTCCCCGGGTTCGTGTCCAAGCTGTGGCTGGCCCACGACGACCTGGGCCGCTACCGGGGCCTGTACGAGTGGGATGACCCGCTCCTGGCCGAGAACTACGCGCGAGCCCTGTGGCGGGTGCTCGCCCTGGTGTCGGT
>DAIOWL010000897.1:0-3349 GCA_036758545.1 Streptosporangiaceae bacterium
TGGTCCTGTGGGTGAGCGCCAGCTCCCTCTACGGCGTGCGCGAACACCCCGAAGGGAACCCCGCCCAGATCATCCTCAACTCCTGGCTCTGAGGCCCCATCACCCGCTGCCAGCCGTCCCCCGGACCCGACCCCTCCGCCCCCCGGACCCCCTCCGGCCCCCCGAGACGTACTGGATCCGGGATTCCACTGCGTCAGAACGCGCTGGAATCGGGGTTTCATGACGTTTCAGCTGGCCCGGCGCGCCTGGATCCGGCTCCGGCGCAGCCACGGCAGCACCGCCTGCCCCATCGGCTGCATCAGCCCAAAGCCCAGCCGCGCGAACGACTTTGTCAGCAGCGGGGGAGGATGGGGGCATCGCCGGTCCGGTGTGAAGGAGGTGACCTGTGGTGGGCGAGGGTGCACACGTTCCCGGTGCCGACCGCGGTGACTCCCTGGTTTCCGCGCCGGGGCGATCCCCGGCCCTGGACGCGGGCCAGCTCGAGGTGCTGCGCCGGTACGGCACCGAGCGCGACGTGGCGGCCGGCGAGGTGCTGTTCGCCGACGGGGACGAGACCTACGACCTGATCGTGATGCTGGACGGCACCGCCGAGATCGTCCAGGGGTACGGCCGGCCCGATACCACGCACATCGCGGCATACGGCCGGTCCCAGTTCCTCGGCGAGATCGGCATGCTCACCGGGCAGCGCGCCTACCTGACCGCGGTCGCCACCTCGGCCGGTCGGGTCCTGGCCGTTCCCGTCGCGCAGCTGCGCGTCGTCATGGCCCACGAACCGGGCCTTAGCGACCTGATCTTGCGCACCTTCCTGCTCCGGCACTCGATCCTGATGCGCCGCGGCGCGGGCCTGACGCTGATCGGCTCACGGTTCGATCCGGACACCCGCCGGCTGCTGGAGGTGCTGGCGCGCAACCGGCTGGTGTGGACGTGGCTGGACCTGGAAGCCTCGCCCGAGGCGGAGGCGATCGTGCGGGGCCTGGATCTGCCCGTCGCTGACCTGCCGGTCGTCATCATCCCCGGCGGCCCGCTGCTGAGGAACCCGGGCGGGCGCGCCCTGCTCGACGCGCTGGGCATCTCGGGCACGGAAGGACCCTATCCGGCTGGGGTGTGCGACCTGCTGGTGGTGGGCGGAGGCCCGGCCGGCCTCGCGGCCTCGGTCTACGGCGCGTCCGAGGGGCTGGCCACGGTCTTGGCCGAGGACACCGCGCTCGGAGGCCAGGCGGGAACCACATCCCGGATCGAGAACCTCCTCGGCTTTCCCGCGGGCCTGTCCGGCGAGGAACTGGCCGCGCGCGCGACGTTGCAGGCGCAGAAGTTCGGCGTCCGGATCAAGCAGGCGGCCCGGGCCATGTCCCTGTCGTCGGCAGACGGCCTGCACCAGGTCAGCTTCGACGACGGCGACACCGTAGCGGCCAGATCGGTCATCATCGCCACCGGAGCCCAGTACAACCGGCTGCCGCTGGACCGGCTCGCCGAGTTCGAGGGGGTCGGGGTGTACTACGCGGCCACCCAGGCCGAGGCCCAGTTCTGCGGACCCAGCCCGGTCGCCGTCGTCGGCGGCGGCAACTCCGCTGGTCAGGCCGCCCTGTTCCTCAGCCGCAGCAGCGCCGAGGTTCACGTCATCATCCGGGGTGAGTCGCTGCAAGCCTCCATGTCGCGGTACCTGACCGACCGGATCGAGCAGGACCCCCGCATCACCGTCTGGACCCGTACCGAGGTCACCGAGCTGACCGGCACCGGTCGGCTGCAGGGCGTGCGGGTCAGCCGCGCCAGCCGCCCGGGCGAATCCGAACTGGCCGTCCAGGGGCTGTTCGTCTTCATCGGCGCTCAGCCCAGGACCGGCTGGCTGGCCGGTCAGCTCGCCGAAGACAGCCGCGGATTCCTGCTCACCGGCAGCGGCATTCCCGCCGCCGCGCTCGGCGACCAGGCCGCGACCCCGCTGTTCCTGGAGACCAGCAGGCCCGGCATCTTCGCCGTCGGAGACGTCCGCAGCGGCTCGGTCAAGCGTGCCGCCGCCGCCATCGGCGAGGGCTCCATGGCGGTACGGCTGGTCTTCGACCGCCTCAAGTCCACCGGCAGCACCAACGCAATCGAACTCGGCCCCCCGGCCTAAGGCCTAGCTGACGCGTCCTAGCCGTCGGAGGGGACGGCCATGACGTGGGTCTCGGTGAACTCGTGCAGCCCTTGCCGGCCGAGTTCGCGCCCGACGCCGCTGGCATTGAACCCGCTAGCCCCGGCTGGCGGAGGGCGGGTAGCCGTAGTGCTGCCGGAACAGGCGGCTGAAGTGAGCCGCGTCGAAGAAACCCCAGCGTGCGGCCAGTGCCGCCACGCCACGGTGGCGCAGGGACGGGTCCTCCAGGTCGCGGCGGACGGCCTCGAGGCGCTCGTGCCTGATCAGGCCGCTGACTGACCGGGGCTGGTCCGCGAACAGCCGGTCGAGGGTGCGGGCCGACATGTGATGCGCCGCGGCGATGCTGGACCGGGCCAGCCCGGGATCGCTCAGGTGCGCGCGCACGTACCTGACGATGTGCGCGCGCATGTCATCGGCCGCATCGGCGTGGGCCAGGTCGCCGTCGTCGAGCAGCGTGCCGGCGAGCAGGGTCGAACCCGCCTCACCGAGCTTGGCGGCGGCCGCCGGACCCGGGTGTCCCGTCTCGGCGACGGTACTGACGACGAAGTGGGACAGCACGCTCCCCGGGCCGTGAGTCGCCGGGTACACCCGGTGCATCCAGCGGTCCAGATCGCTGGCGGGCAGGCCGATCGCGTCGCGGGGGAGCGCCATGACGGCACACGTCCACGCGCCATCGAGCCGGATCTGGTACGGGCGCCCGGTGTCGTAGACGGCGAGCTCGCCCGGGCCCAGGCCGACCTCATGGCCGCCCTGCTGCACGGTGGCCCGGCCGCTGAGCTGCACGCACACCTTGATCCGGTCGCCGGGGGAGCGGCGCGCCGCGCTGGTGGTCCGCTGCACGATCTGGGGTGTCCCGGAGACGGTGAAGACCCCGACGGGGCCGAGCCGCACCCCGCTCAGCGATCCCCGGGGAGCCGGCTCACCGTCCACAGCCTGGGGCACGAGGTCCTGGAACGCGGCACGGTTCCGCGGCGTCGAACGTCGCGGTCACCGGCAGTTGCAAGAGTCTGGTCATGGCAGTTGTCTCTATTAGACAAGAGCGCTGACCTGGATAGTCAACATCGGAGTATGGGAACGAGCAATTCTTTGTTCCGTACCAGGCGGCCGACCGCGCCCGCATGCCCAGCGAAAGGAACCACCATGGCCGGACTCCTCGACGACCTCGACTGGCAGGGCAAGGTCTACAGCAGCGGCTGGACCGCATCGCGCGGCGGGGTGCTC
>DAIOWL010000898.1:0-3342 GCA_036758545.1 Streptosporangiaceae bacterium
ACCGAGAACAGCTTGAAGCCGTCCAGCAGGCGGGTGGTGGAGTTCCAGAACGCGCCGGTGCCGGCGTAGGCGCCGAGGAACTCTTCGGCCGCGGCCTTATCCACGGTCACGATCGCCGCGGCCAGCCCGGAGGTCTCCTCGTTGGCCAGCACGGCCGCGGCGCGCGGCCCGTCGGCCGGGGCCAGCGTCACGGTGGCCTCGCGGCCGGAGTCCAGCGCCCACTCGTGGCCGAGCGGGTGCGCGTGCGGCGGCAGCGAGGCGGCGATACCCAGCCGGTCCAGCAGCGCGGTCACCCGCGGCACGAAGGTGTCCCACAGCGACGGGTGCAGCAGGAGCAGGTTGAGCCGGTTGCACACGCCGAGCCGGTCCAGGCTGGTCTCGATCAGCTGCCCGGCCAGGTCCAGGTCGGCGGCGGCGTCGACGTACAGCACCGCGCCGCCGTCGGCGTGCGCCATCGTGCGCACCCCGTGCCGGGCCGCCTCGGCGGCCAGCGACCGGGTGCTGTCCCCGCTGCCGCGCAGGATCACCAGCGGGATCAGGCCGGGCTGGCTGACCAGCGCCCGGGCCGAGGACTGCCCGGGCACCCGGACCAGCTGGATCATGGCCGGGTCCAGGCCGGCGGAGGCCAGGGCGGGCGCGATGACCTCGTCCGCCAGCGTGATGGCCGAACGGATCGCGGCCGACCCGGTCCGCAGCACGCCCGCGTTGCGCGACTTGACGAACTGCGAGGCGATATCCACCACGACGTTCGGCCTGGCCTCGAAGTTGGCGCCGATCACGCCGACCGGGCGTCGCCGCTCGGTGAGCACCAGGCCGTCGGGAAGCTCCCTGATCGCCCGTTCGGCGGATTCGTACGGCACGCCGGCCAGCGCCCGCAGCTGATCCGCGATGGCGGCCAGCCGCCCCTCGTCCAGCCGGAGCCGGTCCAGCAGGCCGCTGCCGAGCCCGGCCTCCCGGGCCGCGGTCATGTCCGCCTCGTTGGCCGCGAGCACCGGCGCGGAGCCGCGCACCAGGCCGTCCGCGATCGCGCGCAGCGCCTGGTCGAGCCGCTCGCCCGGCACACCGGCCAGGTCGGCCACGGTGCCGCGGGCGGCGCGCGCGGCCTCCTCGACGGCCTTGTGCGCGTCGGAGCCGTCTGTCGTCATGGGGCTTCCCTTACCTCAGCCGGTGCAGTGGCGGGTTCCAGGTTACGCAGGGGCGGGGCCTCCAGGCTGCAGGCGAACTCCTGCGGTGTCGTCTTCTCGCACTCGGCCCGGGACGGGTTGCGGATGGTGAGCGCGGCCAGCACGCCCCCGGCTGCGCAGAACACCGCGGCCATGAACGCGGCCTCCCGGAAGCCGTGGGCGAGCGCGGCCGGGTGCAGGTAGCTGTCCCCGCTGATGCCGGCCAGCGCGGGAAGGATCGCCACCGCGATCAGGCTGGCCGCCCGGGCCACGTCGTTGTTGACCGCGGAGGCCACGCCCGCGTGGTCGGCCGGGGCGGCCGCCAGCGCGGTCGCGGTCAGCGGCGCCACCATGATCGCCACCCCGAAGCCGAACACCACCGCCCCGGGCAGCACCGCGGTGAGGTAGTTGCCGGAGTCGCTGATCCGGGCGAAGAGCAGGAGCGACGCCGCGATGACCACCGGCCCGACCGACATCTGCAGCCGCGGCCCGATCCGGGCGGCCAGCGCGCCGGAGCGGGAGGACAGCGCGAGCATGATGAACGTCACCGGCAGCAGCGCGGTGCCGGCCGCCACGGGCGTGTACCCGTGCACCACGATCAGCACGGTGGGCACCAGGAACAGCAGCCCGCCCAGGGCCGCGTAGACCACGAACGTCACCGCGTTGGCCGCGGTGAACTGCCGGGACCTGAATATCCCGAGCGGCAGCATCGGCTCCGGTTCCCTGGCCTCGACCAGGATGAACACGCCGAGCAGGACGAGGCCCACGCCGAGCGGCAGCAGCACGGAGAGCGACCCCCAGCCGTCCGACGACGCCGCGATGAGGCCATAGGTGATCCCGGCCAGCGCGCCGCTGATGGCCAGCGCGCCGCGGTAGTCGAGCCGCGGCACCGGACCCGGTGACTTGGTCTCCGGCACGTGCTTAGCTGAGATGGCGATCACGACCGCGGCCAGCGGCAGGTTGATGAAGAACACCAGCCGCCAGGACACCGCGTCGATCAGCCACCCGCCGAGGAACGGGCCAATCGCCGTAGCCACGCCGCCAAGACCTGACCACGCGCCGATGGCGGCCATCCGGTCCTCCTCGGCGAACGAGGCCTGCAGGATGGCCAGGCTGCCCGGGGTCAGCAGCGCCCCGCCGACGCCCTGCAGCGCGCGCGCCGCGATCAGCACCCCGGCGGTCGGCGCCGCCCCGCACAGCAGCGACGCGACGGCGAACCACACGACGCCGATGACGAACACCTTCCGCCGCCCGTAGCTGTCCCCGAGCGTGCCGCCGAGCAGCAGCAACCCGGCCAGGGTGAGCGTGTAGGCGTTCACCACCCACTGCAGGCTGGCGATGCCGGCGTGGAAGTCCCGGCCGATGGCGGGCAGGGCGATGCCGACCACGGTCGCGTCGAGCGCGGCCATGCCCGAGCCGAGCACGGTGGCGGTCACCACCCAGCGGCCCTGCGGTGTCGACATCCGCAGGGCCGTGCTGGGCAGCTGGGCGGCGGATCCGGTCATGATCCCAACCTAGCCCGAACGGGCTGGGACTAGACGTTCAGGCAGAGCCCCAGCGGTCCCACCTTCAGGCAGACCCCGCTGGACGCGGCGTGCGTCGCGGCTGGCGTGACGGGCGCGCTTCCGCCCGGTTACCCTCTCAGGGTGATCTCCGCCCAGGCCGCCGCCGCCTCCGGCGCGCGAACCGGCCGCGCCGGGGATTCCGGCGGATTCCGCACCCGCTGGGCCCTGCTCATCTCGGCGGCAGGGGGCCTGGCGCTCTACGCCTCCTTCCCGCCGGCCGGCATCTGGCCGCTGGCGGTGCTCGGACCCGCGCTGCTGGTGCTGGCGCTGACCGGGCGGAGCCTGCGCGGGTCGTTCGGCTGCGCGCTGGTGTTCGGCCTGGCGCAGTTCGTGCCGCTGCTGTCCTGGCTGATCAACTTGGCCTGGTACGCGTGGGCCGCGCTGGCCGGGTCCGAGGCGGTCATCTTCGCGCTGCTGGCGATCGGCCAGCGGCTGCTGCTGCGCCTGCCGTACTGGCCGGTCGCGGTGGCGGGCTGGTGGGTCCTGGTCGAGGGGGTGCGGGACCGGTGGCCCTACGCCTTTCCGTGGGGCCGGCTGGCGATGAGCCAGTCGGTCGCGCCGGACGTCCGCTGGGTCGCGTTCGGCGGGGCGCCGCTGCTGAGCTTCCTGATCGC
>DAIOWL010000899.1:0-3337 GCA_036758545.1 Streptosporangiaceae bacterium
CGCTGGCCGACAACTTCGCCGAGTTCCTCACTATCCCGGCGTACGAGCGGATGCCTTGACTTCCTCCCCGCCCTGAAAGGCAGGGATTCCTTCCCTCACGGGTCAGGGTTCCTGTTTCACTGGCGGTCGCGTCCGGGTCGCCCCGGCCCGTCTTACATCGCCTCCGCAGGCAGACACCGCCAGCCCGGCGGCCAGGATGTTCTTGGCGGCGTTGACATCCCGGTCGTGCCGGGTGCCGCAGGCAGGGCACGTCCAGTACCGTGTCCCGAGGCTCAGCTCTGCGAGCAGGTGCCCGCATGCCGAGCAGATCTTTGACGACGGATACCAGCGGTCGACGGCGACGACCGCCCGTCCGCAGCGCTCGGCCTTGTAGCCGAGCATGGCCCGGAACTCGGCCCACCCGGTGCAGGAGATCGCCCGGGCCAGCGAACGGTTGCGGACCATCCCGGCCACGTTCAGGTCCTCGACGGCGATCACGTCAAACCGGCGCACCAGGCCGGTACTGGCCTTGTGGAGGAAATCCCGGCGGGCATCGGCCACCCGGGCATGCGCCCTGGCGACCTTGACCGCCCGCCTGGCGCGGTTGCGGGAGCCATTCTGGCAGCGGGCGAGCCGCCGTTGCCACCGCTTCAGCCTGCGCTCGTGCCGCTCCCAGTATTTCGGGCGCGGGATCTTCTCGCCCGTGGAAAGGACGGCGAAATGAGTCAGGCCCACGTCCACGCCCACGTCCTGCCCTCGGGTCGGGAGCGGCACGGGGACGGGCACGTCGACGTGGAAGGTCACGAACCAGCGGCCGGCCGGGTCGCGGGCCAGGGTCACCGACGTGGGATCTAGCGCGGTCACGTCCACGTCCGGCCACGTCCACACGAACCTGAGCGGGCTGCTGGTCTTGGCCAGGTGCAGCGTGCCCTCCTTCATGCGGAACGCTGCACGGGTATAGGTGGCTGACTGCCTGCCGCGCCGGGACTTGAACCGGGGATACCGGGCCCGCTTCTCGAAGAATGCGCTGAACGCCTTGTGCTGGTGGCGCAGCGCCTGCTGCAAGGGCACTGCGGACACTTCGTTCAGGAATTCCAGGTCCGGGTCGCGCTTCATCTGCGTCAGCGCCCGGTCCGTCTCGGCGTAGCTGGTGCCCCTCCGCTCTGCGTGCCATCGGGCGTGCCGGGCGGCCAGGGTCCGGTTCCACACGACGCGGACGCAGCCGAACGTGCGGTTCAGCACCGCCTGCTGCGCCTCGCCGGGGTATGCCCGGCACCGGTACGCCGTCCTCACCCTTACAGGATGCCCTATGCCAGGGCAAAGATCGAACGTAGGTGCGGGCGTGGCGTGTTGTTTCATCCCCGCCCTGAACTTGAAGCTGAGGGACGGAGCTTCCACAGCACCCATTTGGTAAGTCGGATATGGGTGCGATTCGTGTCGTCATAGCGGCAGCTTGCAAGTCTGCAAACGCCCGAGCTGCCCGTCGGCTCACCATCGAAGGAGGTCAACGGCCGCACCCGCTGGGTGTGGGGCGCCTTCGAACAGCTCAGATCGGCAGTCAGGTCAACCCTGTCGGCGGGGGTCATTTCTCGCCGAGCTCGGAAAGGAGCGCGGCGCGCCTTTCCACGAGGGCGGCGAGCTGGGAGCGGAGCTGTTTGAGCTCGCGGTTGACGCGGGTCAGTTCGGCCCGTGCCTGCTTCTCGTGGACGTCCCGATCGCCGTGCAGGGTCCTGGCGAGGTCCTCGACCTCGCGGCGCAGCAGGCGCAGCCACGGGTTTCCGTGCATCGCGGCGGGGCGGTACTGGAGCTTGCCCGCGTCAATCGCGTCGTAGATCTCGTCCTGCGTCAGCCCGTATTCCAAGCGGGCGGTCTTGTCGCTTATCGTCGCGCCCTTGCGTCCCCACTCGTTACCGTGATAGCGGTCCATGAACGGTCATCATCTACTGGCGGAGGAGTTCGCTGAGGCGGGCGCCGAGCACGGAGATGTCGGGACGGGGCTCGTGCTCGTAGTACCAGGGCTTCCGGTGCCGTAGCAGGGCCTCGCCGTGCCCGGCCCAGGTGAAGTTCGGCTGGCGCAGGACCTTGCGGAACACCGCGTTGACGGTCTGCGGGTAGGCTGCGGCCAGGCGGCGGAACGGCAGCGGGCCGATCGTCTCCGCCCGCAGGTATCCGCGCAGCACGTCCGCGTACCGCTTGTCGGCCGCGAGAGCCGGGTCGGCGAACAGGTCGCGCAGCATCCCGTACTCGTTGTAGAAGTTCAGCCCGTCGGTGTCGTCGTAGATGACCCCGATGGTGCCGGCGTCGGCGAGCTCGGGCGGGAACTCGAAGGCGGGCACGTCCACGCCGGGGAGATTCCGTGGCCGGCGGCGCGCGGGCTGCCGGGCGAGCGCGGCCTCCTGCCGGTGCCGGTAGTAGTCATTGAGCCGTTCCTGGGCCTTGGCGGGCGGCAGGACCAGTTCGTCGGTACCGAAGAACTCCACGAACGCCGTCCGGTCCTCCCGCATCTGGTTCCAGGCCTGCTCGATTTTGCCGGGATTGCGGTAGACCAGTTCGGGGAGCTTTACCGCCAGTTCGAGCGCGGCCTGCGCGACGTCCGCGGCGGCGGACTTGCGGTAGGCGCGCATCGACCCCGAGGCCAGCCAGGCGCCGGGGACCGGGCGGATGGGGATCAGGCGAGCGCGGACGAACCCGTGCTTGGGCAGCGGGCGGAACGGGGCCGGGCCCATGTTGGAGTACGTGCGGTACTCCAAGTCATCGAGCAGGTTCAGCAGGACGAGCGAATCCCTGTCCTTGCGGCGGATCTCGAAGATCCCCTCCACCGGGTCGCGCCAGCCGCGCAGCATCTCCCGGTCCGCCGCGGTGAGATCGGGCCGACTGGCGAGGAACTGGTCCAGTACGGTCTTGCCGTTCGGCAGGGTGTGCCGAAGCGCGAACCGGTCGATGGCGTCGATGGCTTCGCCCTCGTCCGGTATCTCGTCGGAGCCGCTTTCCAGCACGAACCGTTCCATCTGCCGTTCGAACCGCGGGCTGAGCGCGAAGCCGACCAGGGCGCGTTTCAGTTCCGCGCTGCGCTCGATGAGCGAGGCGAGGGACGGCTCGTCGTGGTTCCTGGCTGGAAGCGCCACGTCATTCCCCCGCCTCGCCGAGCGCAGCCAGCTTGCGGTTGACCTCGGCCAGGTTGAACGGCTCGGGTTCTTCCGGATCGTCCTCGGACCAGTACTCGACCGGGGAGTCGCGCTTGTACGCCACGCAGACCGGGTAGTCCTGCCCGGGGTCACGCGGCATCACCTTTTCCAACGTGATCTCGTGTTCCCAGCAGGCCCCGAGGTCGTACGTGTAGCTGATCTTCCCGCCGGGC
>DAIOWL010000900.1:0-3329 GCA_036758545.1 Streptosporangiaceae bacterium
CCGGAATGAACTGCGCGAACGCGAGGACCACTTCGAAGCCGCCGTCACGACGTTCATTCACGCCGCCTCTAAACAGCTTCGCGCGACAGCTCCAGCATCAGCGCCAGGCAGACCTGGCCAAGATGCACCAACGTCCGCTGCATAGCTCACTGCGGACCAGGACTCGAGTACTCATCCCTCACCGTGTTCGCCGTGACGAAGGAGCGCTGCGCACATCGCCGCCGTTCTGGTCGGCGGACCGATAGCCAAGCATGGCAGTGCAATCGCGCCAGAATTGGGCGATATGGGACGGTGAGAAACGTGTCACCAGCCCAATATGAGCGTGGCCGTGATTGGGCCAGGGTCTTGAGCAGATCCGCGCGGGAAGCGGTAAGCGTCAGACCAGATGTGCTGTCGTAGAGGTCGGCCACCAGCGGGGGCGATCTTCAGTATCTGGGCAATGAAACGTCGTAGCGGCGTCCTCATCGCTATGGTCTCCTTCTTGCCACCTGCTGCTCATGAAGCGCTCTCCCGGATGCCTGCCCGGGGGAAGCGCCCGCAAGCATTTCGGAACGCTAGCGTCGTCTGACGCCGCTAGGCGTCCCGGACAGATTGGTAGGTGAGGTAGGCGATGCTGCCCTCAAGGGTCCGGGTGTCGAGGAGGCGCATGGGTTTGTTGTCGCTGGTCTCGCCGGACAGGAGCTCCCCGGCCCCGAGGGCGACCGGGAAGATCTTCAGCCGCAGCTCGTCGACAAGGTCGTGCTCGATCAGCGTGCGTACGAGCTGAAAGCTGCCGGCGATGACGATGTCCCCCTCTATGTGCTGCTTCAGCGTCGAGACCTCGTTAAGCACGTCGCCCTTGAGCACTGCCGGGTTGTTCCAGGCGGGATTGGCTAGGGTCGCGGACACGACGTACTTGGGCAGGTTGTTCAGCCTGTCCGCCAGGTCGCCGCTGCGAGATGGCCACCCGCGCGGCGAGCCACTCGTAGCTTCGCCGGCCCAGAAGGAAGGCCCCGGCGGCCAGGGCCTCGTCGAGCGCGAGCTTGGCAAGCTGCGGGCTATTTCCGGTCAGGCCGGCCCTGAAGCCTTCGTCACCGGCCGGGTCTTGGATGACTCCGTCGAGCCTGACGTTCTCGCTCACGACGATCTTTCCCATTTCGGTTCGGCGCCTCGCTGGAGCAGCGGGAACCAGGCGCTGGCGGCGCGCCCTGTGAGCCTGCCGTGCCTCGAGGAGCAGCCGGTCTCGTTCGCCGGCCCGCCGGGCGTCATCCTGGATGGCTTTCATGAGGTATTCGTGGATGGTCATGGTCTGCTCCTCCTTCTGATCGGTGTTGTCAGCTATCGCCGCCGCAGGCGGCGTGGGTGGTAAGAATCCGTGCGCTGTTCGCTCATTTCGTTCGTGACCTGATCACCACGTCTCCTGCGGCAGCGGCATCGGCCACCGGTCAGGCTCTGGGAGCTCGTGCGCTGGCTTCCACGGTCGGCCGGGGAGCAGGAACGCCAGCGCCTAATGCCTCGACGACCGCGTAGACGAGCAGGACCAGCGCGCCGGTGATGGTGAGCGCCCTGGCGGGGTCGTAGCTTCGCCGGGTCAGCGCGGCCCGGCTCTCGCGCAGCAGCACGGGCGACAGCGCTAGCGCGGCCAGCCCGATCGGGACGTTGATGAAGAAGATCCACCGCCAGCCGGGGCCGTCGGCGAGCGGGCCGCCGATACCGCCCAGCGCCCCAGATCCGCAGCGCCTTGTTCCGCTTGGAGCCCTCAGTAAAAGTCGTGGAGATGATCGACAGGGCGGTCGGGGTCATGATCGCTGCGCCGGTGCCCTGGACCACGCGGGTCGCCAGCAGTGCCGCCGGCGACCAGGCCAGCCCGCACAGCAGCGATGCGGTCGTGAAGAACACGGCGCCGACCATGAACACGCGCCGGCGCCCGAGCAGGTCAGCCGCCGCCCTCCGAGTAGCAGCAGGCCGCCGAAGGTGAGCGCGCAGGCGCTCAGCACCCATTGCAAACCCTGCTCGGGAAAGCGCGGCCCGGCCCCGATCGAGGGCAGCGCCACGATTGTGATCGTGCCGTCCAGGAGCACCATGAAAAACGCGCCGCATAGCAGCGCGAGCGCCCACCAGCGGCGCGGATCCAGAACGGCGCACGCCACGCGCCCGGCCGATGCGGACGATTCCATCGTCAACCTCCAGGGTCGTTCCCAGCTGCCGCGGCACGATCCGGCGCCCGGATCGTTCGGGCGGCTGGTGATGCATACACCGCGGCGCCGGGAAACTGGGCGCCCGCGAGCCGCCCAGTTCGCCCCCCGGGCGGTGTATATACCGGGTGCAAGCGCCACGTGATGTGGAAGGAAGGCGCGCAGGATGGTGACAGCCGATCTGCTCTCACGGGCACGGTCCGGAGATGGCGAGGCGTTCCGGGAGCTGACCGGGCCGCACCGGCGGGAGCTGCAGGTGCACTGCTACCGGATGCTCGGATCCTTCGCCGACGCCGAGGACGCCGTCCAGGAGACGATGCTGGCCGCCTGGCAAGGCATCGGCGGGTTCACTGAGGAACGCGCGTCGCTGCGCACCTGGCTGTACAAGATCGCCACCAACCGGTGCCTCAACGCGCGCCGCGCAGCGAGCCGGCGCCCGGCCAGGGAGTGGGACGTGTCTCAGTCCGGACCGCTCGTGCCGACCCCGCGCGACGAGGCCGTCTGGCTGCAGCCGTTTCCTGACGCCCTCCTCGAGGGTGCCGTCGACGTGCCGCCCGGGCCGGAGGCCCGCTACGAGCAGACCGAAGCCATCTCGCTGGCCTTCGTGACCGCCCTGCAGCTGCTGCCGCCACGCCAGGTCGCCGTCCTCATCTTGCGCGACGTCCTCGGATTCCACGCCAGCGAGGTGGCCGGCATGCTGGAGGTGACCCTCGAATCGGCCAACAGTACCCTCAAACGAGCCCGCGCCAGCCTCCAGCGCCGGCAGCAGCCGGCCGTCGGCCGCCAACCGCCGCCGTCCGCTGGCTCACCCGCCGAGGACGCGATCGTGGCCAAGTTCGCCCGCGCGTGGGAGTCGGCCGACCTCGACGCGCTGGTGGCCCTGCTGACCGACGACGTCTTCATCGCGATGCCGCCGGTGCCCTTCGGATACGAGGGCCGCGACGCCGTGACCCGCTACTGCGCCAGCCTGTTCACCGCCGGCCGCAGGTTCGACCTCGTCCCGGTGCGAGCCAACGGCCAGCCGGCGTTCGGAGCCTACCTGCGCGGCCCGGCCGGCATCCGCCATGCGACCGCCTTCTACGTGCTCACCCTGGCCGGCGGCCAGATCTGCGCCATGACCCGCTTCGAGGCCAGCGTGCTGCCGTGGTTCGGGCT
>DAIOWL010000901.1:0-1547 GCA_036758545.1 Streptosporangiaceae bacterium
CGGCGTCCGCGCCGTGCTCCACCACCGCGGCGGACAGCGCGCCGAGCGCGGTGGATCCGCAGCCCTCGTTGATGTTCAGCCCGTCCGGCTCGTCCCCGATGGTGATGACCTCGGCGCCCGCCCGGCGCAGTGCCTGTGGTGCGATCAGGTACGCGGCGCCGTGCGCGCAGTCGGCCACGACCCGCAGTCCCGCCAGCGGCGGCTGCGGCTGCTCCGGCAGCGTGGCGAGCAGGTGATCCAGGTACAGCTCGTGCACGGCGCGGGCGTCGCTGACCCGGCCGAACTCGCGGGTCGCGGCCGCTTCGCCGAGCCGGGCCTCGATGGCGTCCTCGGTGGCGTCGGGCAGCTTGACCCCGCCCGGTCCGAAGAACTTGATCCCGTTGTCGGCGGCCGGGTTGTGGCTGGCCGAGATGACCACGCCGAAGGACGCGTTCAGCGCTCCGGTCAGGTAGGCCACGCCCGGCGTGGGGATGACCCCGAGCCTGAGCACGTCGACCCCGGCGCTGGCCAGCCCGGCCACCACCGCCGCCTCGAGGAACTCGCCCGAGGCGCGCGGGTCCCGGCCCACCACGGCCACCGGCCGCGCGCCGTGCCCGGCATCGCCGAGCACGGCGGCCGCGGCCACGCTGAGGTTCAGGGCCAGGCTGGCGGTCAGCTCGTCACCGGCGACCCCCCGGACACCATCCGTTCCGAACAAACGGCTACGCTGCCCCGCTTCAGCCATTTCGCTCCGCTCGCTGCTCTGCTGGTATGGCCGGGCTCGTGCGCGTAGCCTCGACAGGCTCCGCGCGGGCGGCACTTACCGCTTGGAGTACTGCGGCGCCTTGCGGGCCTTCTTCAGGCCGTACTTCTTGCGCTCCTTGACCCGGGCGTCCCTGGTCAGGAAGCCTGCCTTCTTCAGCGCCGGGCGGTTCTCCGGGTCCACCAGGATGAGCGCCCTGGTCACGCCGAGGCGCAGCGCGCCCGCCTGCCCGGTGACGCCGCCGCCGGTGATCCTGGCCACCACGTCGAACTGGTTCTCCGCGCCCAGGGTCACGAACGGCTCGTTGACGAGCTGCTGGTGCACCTTGTTCGGGAAGTAGACGTCGAGCGTGCGGCCGTTGATCGTCCACTGGCCCGAACCGGGCATGATGCGGACCCTGGCGATGGCCTCCTTGCGCCGACCGGTGCCGGCCGCGTGACCGGTGACCACCGGACGCCGCGCGACGGCCCGCGCCGAGGCGTCCTGGGAGCTCTCGGTGGTGTACTCCGACGGGGTTTCCGCGCCGAGCTCGCCGTCGGCGGTGTACTCGCCAGTCTCGGCGTCGTCCTCGACGACGGGGGTGCTGCCAGTGGGCTCAGCCACGGTCTAGACCTCGTGCTTCCTCTGCTCTGTCCTACTGCTCTACTGCGCGATCTGGGTGATCTCGTACGGCTTCGGCTGCTGCGCCTCGTGCGGGTGGTCGGGGCCCGCGTACACCTTGAGCTTGCGCAGCGTCTTGCGGCCGAGGGAGTTCTTCGGCAGCATCCCGCGCACCGCCTTCTCCACCGCGCGCTCGGGGTGGCTT
>DAIOWL010000901.1:1647-2916 GCA_036758545.1 Streptosporangiaceae bacterium
GTTCTTCGGCAGCATCCCGCGCACCGCCTTCTCCACCGCGCGCTCGGGGTGGCTTTCCATCAGGCTGGCGTAGGAGACCGCCCGGAGTCCGCCCGGGTAGCCGGAGTGCCGGTAGGCGTGCTTCTGCTCGAGCTTGCTGCCGGACAGCGCGACCTTCGACGCGTTGACCACGATCACGAAATCGCCGGTATCCACGTGCGGCGCGAAGATCGGCTTGTGCTTGCCCCGGAGCAGCACGGCCACGTGGCTGGCCAGGCGGCCGAGCACCACGTCAGAAGCATCGATGACATGCCAGTGCCGGGTAATGTCACTGTCCTTCGGGCTGAATGTGCGCACAGTCCTAAGCCTTCGCGTATGTATCGTGATCTTCAACCGGCCTGCACCTGCTGGTGAGGACCGCCCTGGGCGCCCTGCTGGTCGACCGTACCGGTAAACCGCTGCCGGCACACCACGCGGGCGAATCGAGCCGCGCGAACTGCGCGAACGAAGGCACACCGCGTGCATGCCCGTCGCGCATGACGCCAATGCAGCATACTCTGTCTCACGCAGCGATGCCAAAGCGAAGCCGCCAGCAACCCCGTCCGCGCGCCGACCTCACGGTTCGTCGCCAGACAGCTACACCAGATAGCGTGAGACGGGAAAGTTCCGCGTCCACCCTACCGGAACTGAGCAGGGCGCTACGCTCGACGCTATGGACCATCAGGGCGCGGGACGCACCCGTCGGGCCGCGGACACGCGCCGCCAGCCGCCCTGGCCGTCGATGGACGGCCCCGGGTATCCGGAGGGTTCGGCGTTCCCAACCGATTCCGGGTTCCAGCCGGTCCTGGCGGCCGGCAGCGGCGCCCAGCCGACCCTGCGCCCGGCCGGTTCTCCCGGTGCGGCGGGACGGACGCCGACACGCGGGTTCCCGTCGGCCCGCGAGCCCGCCGAATCGCCCACGGATTCATTCGGCCAATGGCACACCCCGACCGGCCCGCTCCCCGTCCAGGCCGACACGCAGGACGCCTCCCCCCCGGACGACACGGAATTCTCCGGCCAGCTGCCCCCGGCCGACCAGGCCGCCCCGGCGGGGCGGCGACGCGGCGGCGGCCGGACCAGACGCCGCCCGCGATCCCGGATCGCCTGGATCACCGTCCCCCTCGCCCGTGAGCTGGTCGAAGCCGTCGAGCTGCGGCCGGGCGCTCGGGTGCTCGACGTCGCGTGCGGCACCGGCCACGTGGCCCTGGAGGCCGCCCGGACGTTCGGCGACGTGGTCGGCGTCGACTACGT
>DAIOWL010000901.1:2926-3327 GCA_036758545.1 Streptosporangiaceae bacterium
GGGACGGACGCCGCCCGACGGATTCCCGTCGGCCAGTGAGCCCGCCGAATCGCCCACGGGCTCGTTCGGTCCCTGGCACACCCCGACCGGCCCGCTCCCCGTCCAGGACGATACGGAGGACGCCTACCCGCCGGACGACCCCAGCTTCCCCGGCCAGCTGACGGCTGACGGCCAGGCCCCCTCGGGAGGGCGACGACGCGGCAGTGGCGGCGGTCGGCCCAGGCGCCGCATCCGAGCCTGGATCGCCGTGGCCGTGGTGGTGGCGGCCGGGGCCGGGTTCGCCGCGTTCAAGTACCTGTACGAAGCGCGGGTGAACGCGCCGGTGCCGCCGACCCTGCGGCTCCCGACGAACGCGCCCGGTTCGCCCGGCTTCGACAAGGCCCTGGGCAAGTGGCAGCACA
>DAIOWL010000902.1:0-3325 GCA_036758545.1 Streptosporangiaceae bacterium
TCGACGAGATGGGCCGGGCCGCGGCCCAGATGCTGGGTGACCTGATCGAAGGGCGTCCGCTCCACTCGACCCGAATCGAGCTGTTCACCGAGCTGATCATCCGGGAGTCGACCGCGGCGCCCACCCGGGTGTGCTCATGACGGCCCTGGCGGCGTCCGGCACCGAGGCGGCCGCCGCGCCCTGGCGGGACCCGTCCCGGCCGGTCACGGAGCGCGTCGCCGACCTGCTGGAACGGATGACGCTAGCCGAGAAGCTGGCTCAGCTCGCCAGCGTGTGGGTCGGGGCAGCCGACGACGGGGGCGACGGGTTCGCGCCGATGCAGCATGAGTTCAGCGCCGAGCTGCCACCGCTCGACGAGCTGCTCCAGGACGGCATGGGGCAGCTCACCCGGGTGTTCGGCACCCGTCCGGTCTCACCGGCCGCGGGCATGCTCGCGCTGGCCGAGCTGCAGCAGCAGATCATGACGACGAGCCGGCTCGGCATTCCGGCCATTGCTCATGAGGAGTGCCTGACCGGTTTCGCGGCCTGGTCGGCGACGATCTTTCCCACCCCGCTCTCGTGGGGTGCGTCGTTCGACCCTGATGTGGTGCGGGACATGGCCGCCGCGATCGGGGCCAGCATGCGGGCCTGCGGCGTGCACCAGGGCCTGGCGCCGGTGCTCGATGTGACGCGGGATCCGCGGTGGGGCCGCACTGAGGAGACCATCGGCGAGGATCCGTACCTGGTCGGCATTATCGGCACCGCCTACGTGCTCGGCCTCCAGGCCTCCGGAGTGGACGCGACGCTCAAGCACTTCGCCGGCTACTCGGCCTCCCGGGGCGGGCGGAACATGGCGCCGGTGTCCATCGGCAGGCGCGAGTTCGCGGACGTGATCTTGCCGCCCTTTGAGATGGCCATCCGGCTGGGCGGCGCCCGCTCGGTGATGCCGACCTACATCGACCTGGACGGCGTACCCGCCACCGCCGACGGTGAGCTGCTCAGAGGGCTGCTGCGGGAGGAACTCGGCTTCGGCGGCCTGATTGTCTCAGACTATTACGCCGTGTCTTTCCTGGAGCAGCAGCACTCCATAGCGGCTAGTCCGTCGGAAGCCGGGGCCGCCGCGCTGCACGCGGGCATCGACGTGGAGTTGCCGGCCGCGCGCTGTTACGGCACGCCATTGCGCAAGGCCATAGCGGCCGGCCGGGCGGACGAGGCCCTTGTCGACCTGGCCGCGACCCGGGTGCTGACCCGCAAGTGCGAACTGGGCATGCTCGACCCCGGCTGGACGGCGCTGCCGTGCCCCGAGGACGCCGCCCCGCTCGACCTGGACCCACCGGAGCACCGGAAGCTGGCCGGCCGGCTGGCCGAGGAATCGGTGGTCATGCTGGCCAACCCGGCGGGCGCGCTCCCGCTGCGGCCCAGCTCGCGGGCCGCTATCATCGGGCCGCTCGCCGACGACCCGCTGGCGTTCTTCGGCTGCTACAGCATGCCCCGGCATCTGGGCGAGACTTATCCCGATGCCGCCGTCAGCGTGCCGGTTACCACATTGCTGTCCGCTCTTCGCTCCGAACTGGCGGCAGAGGACGCGGACCTGGCCGGGAAACCGGCCACGGTGAGCTACGCGCGCGGCTGCGACGTGCGGTCGCGGGACAACTCGGGTTTCGCCGCGGCGATCGCCGCGGCCAAGGCGGCGGAGGTCGTGGTCGCCGTGGTCGGGGACGAGGCCGGGATGTTCGGGCGCGGCACGTCCGGCGAGGGCTGCGACGTTACCAGCCTGCGTTTGCCCGGCGTCCAGGAGGATCTGCTCCTGGCGCTGGCCGACACCGGCACCCCCGTGATCGCGGTGCTGGTTACCGGCCGACCCTATGCGCTCGGGGCCGTAGCCGACCGGCTAGCCGGGATCGTGCAGACGTTCTTCCCCGGCGAAGAGGGCGGGCGGGCAATCGCAGGCGTGCTGTCCGGACGGATCGTGCCCAGCGGCAAGCTGCCCGTCGAAATGCCGGGTCCGGACGCCGCCCCGCCGTCGTCCTACCTCCGGCCCAGGCTGGCCGGCCCGCACAGCGGAAGCTCGGTGGATCCGTCGCCGCTGTTCGCGTTCGGGCACGGCCTGTCGTACACCAGCTTTGGCTACGATGACCTGGCCGTGTCTCCGGAAGGCGTGCCCACCGATGGCAGGGCGGACATCACCTGCACGGTCCGCAACACCGGGTCGCGGGCGGGCACCGAGGTGGTGCAGCTCTACCTCGGCGACCCGGTGGCGTCGGTGGCCCGGCCGCTGCGCTGGCTGGCCGGCTTCATTCGGGTCCCGCTCGAGCCTGGCGAGGCACGCCGGGTGCGGTTCCGGGTGCATGCCGACCAGGTCGCGTTCTCCGGCCGGTCCGGCCGGCGGATCGTCGAGCCTGGCGAGATCTGCGTCGGCATCGGCGGCGCGTCGGACAACCTGCCACTGACCGGCTCGTTCACGCTGCACGGCCCGGAACGTGTGGTCGGCGCCGACCGGGTGCTGCACACCGAGTCGAGTATCGAGTTACCGCAGGGCGTCCCGGCGGGGAGTACCCAGCACAGGCGGGCGCAACTGGGTCAGAACCAGCGACTTCCCCGCCTGCGGAACGCAAAATTCCCTATGACGAGCCAACCCGACCAAGGCGCTCAACGTCATGGAGAACTGCCATACCGCCATCGTCTGCCGGGCCGCCGCACACCTGAACAGACCATCCACGGGTCCGGACTCGATGGCCGCAAACCCCTGTCTGACCTGGGAGCCGGTGAGCGGGATCGAACCGCTGACCTGCCGTTTACAAGACGGCTGCTCTGCCTACTGAGCTACACCGGCGGGGAGACTCTGTGCATCGTAGCCGGCCTGCGCGGAGGTCAGCGGTCTCTCAGCGGCCGGCCGGGCGGGGGCGCAGGGTGTCCCGCAGGGCTTCCAGGGCGGTGAAGCGGGGAGTCCAGCCCAGGTCCTGCTTCGCCTTGGTGGTGTCCATGATCGCCGGGTGGCTGGCCGCCTCCACCCACTGGGCGGCGGGCGGCAGAAACGGCAGCGCGGCGACGGCACGGGCCGCCAGCCGGGCCGGTCCCCCAGGCAGGGGCAACGGGAACAGGCCGAACTCCCGGGCGACGTCGGCGGTGCTGAGGATCCCGTCGGCGGCGATGTTGTAGGCGCCGGGCGGCCCGGCCGCCAGCACGCAGCGCAGCAGCGCCTGGCCGAGGTCGTCCTCGTGCACGAACTGCAGGGGCAGCAGCGGGACCAGCGCAGGCAGCGGCACCGGAGACCGCCTGATCCGGCTGGCTAGGATGCGGCCGAGCGGGGCGAGCGGGCCGGGCAGCAGGTCCTTGGCGCCGACCG
>DAIOWL010000903.1:0-3321 GCA_036758545.1 Streptosporangiaceae bacterium
CCGCCTCGCGGTAGGCAGAAATGATGTCCATCCGTTCCCTCGCAGACTTCAATAGAAGCTCCCCGGGCGGTGCGGTGACTGGCTGACACCGCCACCGTCGCCGTCCGGGGCTCCCGGCCGACACGACCAACGAGGGATGGGGACTTTTAACTGGCCACCAGCGGGGACCTGAACCTGGCCACACACGGGGACTTTCTCACGGCCACCGGACAACAGCCACCAGGCAGCATTTCAATCCGACGACTTGACGAACCGCCGGATGCGGGCCCGCATGTCCGGTGGTGTGGGAGGGGACGGGGCGACTCCGTCCTTACCCGATTATTTACGAAAGGACAATTCTGCAGCACACTGCGTTGGGTCTTCCTGCCGGTTCGGCGGGGACGAGCGTGGCAGGATGCTGCTGGCTGTCCCGTGGCGGGGGGTGACGCCGTGTCCGCGCTCAGTTCACGGTGCCCATCCGACGCTCATGAGATAGAGGCCGAACCAGGTTGACGCGGCGGCGAGCATGGCGATCAGGGGGATCAGCACCCACGTTCGCGCCGGGGTCAGCAGGCGGGCCAGCGGAAGGCCGAGCAGCATGGCGGACAGCAGGAAGCGCGGCTTGGAGCCCAGGTAGTAAGGCCCCGTGGCGAGGGCGGTCAGGACTATCACGAGCGTGTAGGCGTGCAGGCACGCGGGCATCCGCTCGGTCAGGCTGCGTACGGTGAGCGCCGCGGCCGCGGCGATCACCAGCAAGGTCAGTGCGACGAATGCCGTCGGCCCGTTAATGATCGCGTCCCTCAGGGCGAGCATTATGCTCTGTCCCCAGTCGAAGCCGTTGTGCACGTTCTTTTCGAGCAAGAACCATCCGTCGGGCCGGTGCACCTTCCCGGCCACATATCCCCAGTAGCCGAGCAGGCCGAGCGGGGCCAGCAGCAGCGCGACTGCCGGGCGCCACCACGCGGCGAGATGCTGCCGGGCTCGCGCGGCCCGGATCAGGGCGGGTAGCGCTGCGACGGTGACCGCCGCGACTAGGGCCACGGCGCTGCCGTGCACGGTGCCGACCAGGATCGTCAGGCCTGCGGCGGTCAGCCAGCGCCGCTCCACCAGGGCGATGAGGGACCAGATGGCCAGTGCGCAGAATAGGGCTTCGGGGTACACCATGGACAGCACGATCGAGCCGGGTGCCACCGCCCATAGCGCGGTCATGAGCAGGCTAACCCGCCGGTCACCGGTCAGCGTCATGCCAAGCCTGGTCAGCCCCCATGCCGCCGCCAGTCCGGCGGCGATCGTCACGCTCAGGCCTGCCCCTACCGGGCTGATTCCAGGTATCCAGGCGATGGCATGAATGGCCGCCGGGTACCCGGGGAACCAGACGAGATTGGCGTCATGAGGATAGCCATGGACAGCGATAATCAGATAGCGGCCACTGTCCCATGACCTTATCAGCTGCAGCAGCGAACAATGGAGTTCACTGAATTTCCCGCGGGGCAGCAGGAACGCGGCGGTTGCCAGGCTGAGCACGCGGATGCCCGCGAAGATTAGAGCCCCGTATAGAGGCAGAGGGAATCCCGGGCTCGTTCCGTATTCGCCCGCGGCAGCCGAGATCGGCCGGATCCGCTGCACAGTGGACTTGCTGTAGGGATGCCCTGGGGGTGACATTGGGTATCCATCCGTCTGGTCAGAATTATGCTGTGCCGCCCATCCGTGGTGGGTGGCTTGGCCGTCTCGGCGGCCTTTGGGTTTCGCGATTGTACCGCTCGCGCAGCCGGCCACCATTGTCCGTTCGGGCTGCTCGCGCACCCCGTGGGCCAAGGAGTTGGGTCCAGCCCGGTCAGGGATCGTCCAGAGCTGTTGTTAGCAAATTGGTTCGCAAGATCAGCCCCGTAGCTGCTCCTCATCGGCAAAGTCTGGCGATCTCTCAGCTGGTAGTCGAAAGGTGGTTGACCGGCGTGCCGGTCAAGCGCCGCGCCGTTGCCGCCTGCTAGGGCTACCTGGTAGGACGAAAGCCGCCGCGTTTTCGCCGTGGCTTGTGGGGCCGATGTTCGATCGGACGGTGCATGTCTTGGACGTTGGCCGATGCTGTTGCTGTCACCGTTGCTCACCCACCCACCTCGGCAGAAGCGGACGGACTGTCGGTTTCCGTAGACGCAGATCGGCCGCGGGTCCCGGCCGCGAGGAAGGCGGTTCCGAAGAACAACTCGGTCCAGGAGGGATCGGCCAGTTCTTCCTGCATGGCTACGCGAATCGTCTCCCACGGACGGCGCATGATCCACTGGTCGATGGAGGCGAAGGGCCGCACAGTTGCGGTTCCGAGCTGCGCTAGCCACCCAGGCGTGTTGCCGGGAACCTTGAGATCCAGCACGACCCAGCGTCCGCCTCCGGAAAGGGCCCTGGCGCCGTGGGCGATGACCTCTGCGCACTCGGGCACCTGCGTCATGGCGTACGTGGACAGGATCGCGTTGACCCCGGCTGGGAAGTCGAAGCCGGCCGCGTCGGCTTGCACGAGGCTGACATTGCTCCAGCCGTTCGCCTCTATCCGGTCCTGGGCACGGGCGAGCATCGCGTCGGTCAGATCGACGCCGACGATCCGGCCGCCGGGACCGACCACCTTCTCGAGCAGCGGGAAGTTCAGGCCTGTACCGCACGCCATGTCGACCACGGTGTCACCCGGGCGAAGGCCGAGCGCACGCACGGCCCGGAGGCGCTGCGTCCGCTGGGGATAGCCGGGCGCGGGGTAGAGCCGGGAGGTGATGTCGTAATGCTTCGCCTTCTTGCGGTACGTCTCGATCAGGTGCTCCCGCGTACGGTCGACCTGGGTCACGGTGTGCTCCCCTATCTCGGTAGCGTCACGGCAGGACCGTGCGGCCCCATCTAGAATTCCGCGCCTGCCCGCGTAGCGGACTCGACCGCAGCCTTGATCGCCACCATCTCGAGATCGCTGACGCGCTGAATTCTGCTTTTGAGAAGGTTGGCGGGGATCGCGCGCATGATGCCCGCGAGGTCGACCTCAATCCACATCATGGTGTCGGTCTGCCCGTCGTCGGCCGGCTCGAATTCCATTCCCCAGCGCGCCGCGGACGTGCCCATCGGCCCGGCGAACGCCAGGGAGTGGGGCGCCTCGACCACGGTCACCTCCTGGCTCCGGCTGCGGCTCATCCCGAACATCAGCTTCGCCCGCTGCTCCACCCGCGAGCCGGGCTGAAGCGGACCTCCTCCGCGGACCCGGCCTTCGAGAACCGTCGGCGCCCACTCCGGCCAGCGTCCGACATCACACAGATACGCCCACACCTCCTGGACGCTGCCGGTGATCGTTATGCGGCTCTCGGTTCTGAATGTCAT
>DAIOWL010000904.1:0-3318 GCA_036758545.1 Streptosporangiaceae bacterium
GGGCGGAGGGCGTAGAAATACTTTCACCGCAGGAAACGGGCACCATCCAGGGGGTTTCCCCCGGGGCGATGCAAAGGCCGGGAAACCGGAATTTGCAGCGGGTGCCTGGCATCGGCGGGCGGCGTGTGGCGCCGGGGAATCCGGGCAACCGGACGAACCGGAACAGTGAGGCCGGGCGACCGGTCGATCTGGGCCGGTGAGGCTGGGAGACTAGCCGATCGGGAACGGTGAGGCCGGGCGACTGGCTGACCCGGAGCCGTGAGGCCGGGAAACTGGCTGATCCGGGGCCGCAGCCGGACAAGGCCCCCTTCATCTCATACATGAAGGGGGCCTTGTTGCATTCTGCCGCAGAAAGGATACCCGTCACGCGCGACACGCCGACGGACGCGTTCAGGTTGGCCGCGTTTCAGGTCTGCCGCGTTCAGGGTTGGTGAATGGCGCGGAGCAGCTGGCTTAGGGCCTCCGCCACCTCCGCGGGGTCGGTAAGCAGGGCCAGATGGTGGCTCGACAGCCGGATGACCGGCCAGCCGAGTCCGGCGGCCCGGGCAGCCTCGTCCTCGTAGGCCTCGCTCAGCCGCAGGTACGCGCAGGGCGCGTCGGGCCAGCGCGGCGCGGGCGGGTGCGCCTCGGTGAACATGGCCAGCGGCAGCGGCGGGCAGCCCGCGGTGAAGCGCTCGCGGATGACGGGATCCGGGAGGAGTTCGGCCAGGGCCTCGTCCCCCCACCAGCGCGGCCAGGGCGGCAGCCAGCCGTCCGGGCCGGCCATCTCGTAGAGCCGGGTGACCAGCTCGGGCGGCGCGGTGTCCATCCAGGTCTGGCCGGGGAACGGCAGCCTGGCGTCGACGAAGACGTAGCCGCGGACCTGAGGGATCAGGGCGCCCGCCGCGGCCAGGATCGGGCCGGCCCGGCTGTGGCCGACGAGCACCGCGGGCCGCCCCGCGGCGGCGCGGGCGATCAGTTCCGCCTGGCGCGAACACCAGGGCGGTCCGGCCGCGATCGTGCTCGACAGGTCGGGGATGGTGACGTCGCGACCGGGTTCGGCCAGGGCGGGGGCGATCAGGTCCCAGCTGGCCGGGCCGACCAGCGGGCTGTGCACCAGCAGCAGGCGGGTCGCCGGCGGGAGGCGGGTCGGTGGCGGCAGGTGTGTCATCGGCGGCTGGCCAGCCTGTCCTGCAGGCCGTCGAGGATGACCTGCAGGCCGAACTCGAAGCTGTCCTCGGGCGACGCGCCGTAGCCGGCCCCGGCCGTGTCCAGGCGGGCGCGCAGCCGGGGGAACCGGGCCGCGATCTCGCGGGCTCCGGCCATGCGGTCGCGGAGCAGCGCCGCGCCGTCGCCGCCGTCCTGGCCGAGCTTCCTGGTCAGCGAGGCCTCCGCGGCCGCGCCGAGGGCGTGGCCGAGGACGAACGTCAGCATGGTCACCGCGGCCTGGTCGGCCTGCTCGCCGGCGAACCCGGCCGCCTCGTAGATGGCCAGGCCGTGGTCGTCATGCCGCGCCTTGCCCGGGCCGTACAGCAGCTGGGAGCCGAACGCCTGCGCCAGCCACGGGTGCCGGGTGAGCGTCGCGTACAGGTCGGTGGCCATCGCGGCGGCCGCGGCCCGCCAGCCCGCCGTGTCCGGGTCGGGCCGCGCGATCTCGCTCCACACCTGGTCGGCGGCCAGCGCGATGAGGTTGTCCTTGCTGCCCACGTGCCAGTAGACCGCGGTGGCGGCCGAGCCGAGGCGCTGGCCCAGGGCGCGCATGTTCAGGCCCTCGAGCCCTTCGGCGTCGAGCAGGTCGATGGCCGCGCTGACGATCTGTTCGCGGGTCAGCGTATCGCGCGGCATGTGCCCACGATAGGGCACGGGGATTGAACTTGCACGTTGTTCAAGTCGTGTTCAGGGTATGGACTTGAACAATGTGCAAGTCGGGTATCGGGGAAAGGGGATCGTCATGTCGGATGAGGCGCTGGCCGGGTTCGTGACGGAGACGGCGAACGGGCTGGGCGTTACCGGCGCGGCCGTCGGCGTGTGGGCGGACGGGCGGGAGGTCTTCGCCGGCCACGGCGTGACCAGCGTGGAGAACCCGCTGCCGGTCCGGCCGGACACGCTGTTCCTGATCGGCTCGGTGAGCAAGACGTTCACCGCGACCACGGTGATGCGCCTGGTCGCCGACGGGAAGGTCGCGCTGGATACGCCGGTGCGGCGGTACGTGCCCGAACTCGTGCTGGCGGACGAGCGGGCCGCGGACCAGATCACCGTGCTCAACCTGCTCAACCACACGTCGGGCCTGGACTGGGGGGTCATCGGCGACTTCGGCGAGGGGGACGACGCGCTGGCCCGCTACGTATCCGCGCTGGCCGGGCTGCCGCTGATCGCACCGCCGGGCGCGCGGGCCTCCTACAGCCAGGCGGGGTTCAACCTGGCCGGGCGGATCGTGGAGAAGGTCACCGGGCTGACCTTTGAGAAGGCGGTCGCCTCGCTGGTCTTCGACCCGGCCGGCCTGTCCGGCAGTTTCTTCGACCGCGACGACATCATGACCAGGCGGTTCGCCGTGGGGCACAACCGCGGCGAGGACGGGACGCTGTCGATCGGGCGGCTGTGGCGGCGCTCGCGCGGCGACAACCCTGGCGGGGGCGCCGCGTCCTCGGCCGCCGATATGCTGCGCTGGGCCCGGTTCCACCTGGGTTCCGGCGTGCCCGATGTGCTCCCGGCCAGGGTGCTGCGGCAGATGCGGGAGCCGACGACGGCGCTGCGAGGCGGCAGCCTGGGCGACGCCATCGGCATCGGCTGGTTCCTGCGCGACGTGGGGGGGTACGCGCCACCGGGCACGGCGGATCGGCCAACGGCCAGTTCGCCGACCTGCTCCTGGTGCCAGAACGCGGTTTCGCGATCGTCGCGCTGTGCAACGAGGGCCCGGACGGCATCCCGTTCAACCAGGCGATGATCCGCTGGGCGCTGCAGAACTACCTGGGGATCACCGACCGCGATCCGGAGCCGCTGCCGTTCGACGAATCGCGCGCCCGGGAAGTGACCGGCCGCTACGAGAACGAGGTCATGACGTTCACCGTGGGAATCGACGCGGCCGCCCAGCGGATGGCCCAGCGAATGGCACTGCGGATGGAGGTCCGGATCAAGCCGGAGATACGGTCGGCAGTGGACAAGGAACCGCCGCCGGACCCCGCGCCTTTCGAGGTGGGCCTGCTCCCCGCGACGAGTACATCGTCACCGGCGGCGAGTACGCGGGCCAGCGCGGTTTCTTCACCCGCGACGCGAGCGGCGCGGTTACCGGCGTCGACCTGGCCGGGCGGCTAGCCACCCGCGTCTAGCGGGACTGCCGGG
>DAIOWL010000905.1:0-3313 GCA_036758545.1 Streptosporangiaceae bacterium
CGGCATCGAGGTGGTGGCGATGGACGGGTTCACCGGCTTCAAGACCGCCGCCGCCGAGACCGTCCCCGACGCGGTCGCGGTGATGGACCCGTTTCATGTCGTGGCGCTGGCCGGCGAGGCGCTGGACCGCTGCCGGCAACGAGTCCTGATGCCAGAGGGTCAGGATCGTTACCAGTTCCACCCAGCCGAAGATGACCAGGAACAGCACGAACGCGGCGCCCGGGAACCGCACCCAGCGGCCCAGTGCGACCCCGAGCAGCGGGCCGCCGAGCGAGGGGACGACGATCTGCGCGACCAGGATGGCGATCCGCGCGGACGGGCTGAACGGCCCGTACACCGCGTCGCCGACGGGGTAGGAGTGCAGAAACCCGAATAGGGTCAGGACACCACAGAAGAACGGCGCGATCGCGACCCAGCAGAGGGCGGCGGTGCGGGCCGGCCGTGTGATCGGGGTGACGCCGGCCACCGGTTCGCTGGCGTGCATCGACCGGGTCAGCCAGTACGTGGCAGCCATGCCGAGCGCGCCGAGGAAAATCGCCGGGTACCCGGTCAGTTCGTCGATCTCGGGGTCAGCGCGCGGCATCTTCCATGCCCACCACGCGGCAATGGCCACACTGGACAGGAAGACCGGGTTGAGGACGAGCCGGCGCAGCTCCCGGGCGGCGAGCGGGACGAGAGTGGCCCGGCCGGCCACGGCTTCGGGCCGGCCGAACTCGAGTGTCGCGGTCATGACGCCATCTCCCCGGCGGTCTCGGGCTCCGGTGACCCGCCGCGCAGCAGCAGGTACGCGTCCTCGAGGGACGGCTCGGCGTGCTCGACGTCGTCCCGCACGCGGGTGCCGACGTTGCGGTACCGGCCGGTGCCGGTCCGCCACGAGACCTTCGCGGCCGGGTCCGGCTCGTCGGCCAGCCAGACCCGCCCGGCCGCCTGGCCGGTCAGGTCGATGACAGAGCCGTCGTAGCGGACCCGGCCGCGGTCCAGCACGATCACGCGCTCGCACAGGGCCGCGACGTCCTCGGTCTGGTGGGTGGACAGCACGACGATCGACGTGCGCGCGAGCTCCGCGAGCACGGTCCGCAGCGTCACCCGCTGCTCCGGGTCGACGCCGGTGGTCGGCTCGTCCAGGATCAGCACCGGCGGCGAACCGAGCAGCGCCTGGGCCAGCGAGACCCGCCGGCGCTGGCCGCCGGACATGGCCCGGATCCGCTTCGAGCCGAGGTCGGACAGCCCCACCAGGTCGAGCACGCGGCGCACTTCCGCGTGCCGCGCCGCCGGCTGGTTCCACTCCTTGAGCAGCGCGATGTAGTCCACGAACGCGAAGGCGGTGAAGCCGCGCGGGAAGCCGACCTCTTGCGGCTGGTAACCGAGCCGGCGGCGGATATCGGTGCGTTCGGCCGGCACCTCAGGGTCCAGGCCCAGCACGCTCACCTTTCCCTGGCTGGGCGGCAGCGCGGTGGCCAGCAGGCGCAGCAGCGTGGTCTTGCCGGCGCCGTTGGGGCCGAGCAGTCCGGTCACGCCGGGCTTGAGGTCCAGGTCGACGCCGGCCAGCGCCCGGGTGGCGCCGAACGTGCGCCCGACGTCGCGCAAGCTGATCGAAGCGGTCACCATCACTACCTCCACGGTCGAAGCTGGCGCAGCTGACGCCGGCGCAGGAGAAAGATCGAGAACGAAGCCGCGGCCAGCGCCAGGAAGCCCGCCTGGGCCCGGACCTGGAGCAACGCGTCCGGCGAACCGGACCGCGCCGCCAGCACCCAGACCACCGCGAGCCAGGCCGAGCTGACCGCGATGGCCGCGCGTAGCGGGCTGAACCAGGTCGACGCGGCGAGGATCACCGCGACGAAGCCGACGGCCGGCAGCAGCCAGGCGAACGCTGTCTCCCCCGGTACGACCAGCCCGAAGAGCAGCACGGCGGGCAAGGCGAGCGCGAGAACCGCGATCGTGCGCAACAGGATCAGCCGGAGCGCCGGGTAGGGCGTGACGAGTTCCGGTTCGAGGGCCGGGTCCATCCACGGGTCGTAGCTGGACGCGACCACGAGGCAGGGCACGACCGGCGCCACGGCCAGGAAGAGCCACTCCCCGCGGGCGTGCCCGATCGCCGCCGCGAGCGCGGCGAACGCGAGGACCACGGCCACGCCGGTCAGCCACACCCCGCGGAAGGCGCTGGCCACCGCGACCAGCCGCGCCTCGTGGGCGGGCAGGCCGGCCCCGCGCAGCAGCCGCTCGAACACCGAAGGCCGCGGCACTTCGACGGCGTCCCGGGTGCGGTCCCACACCGCGGCGAAGTCGATCACACTGAGTTCGATCACGCCGGCCGCGGCGGTGACGCGCGCCCGGCACGGCTCGCAGGACAGCAGGTGCTGCTCGGCCGAGGCCCCTTCGGCGAGCGAATCGGTCCGCTCGACGTAGCGCCGCAGTGCGTCGTCGTCGAGGTGCCAGGCGGTCATGACGGTCCTTCCGCTAGGACGGCTCGCAGGTGCGCCTTGGCTCGGTAGAGCCTGGTCTTCACGCTGCTCACCGGTACGTGCAGCAGGTGCGCCGCCTCCTTGGCGGACAGGCCGTCCAGTACGACGGCCTGGATGACGGCGCGCATCTCCGGCGACAGCCGGGCCAGTGCCTGGCCGATGTCGCCGTACTCGACCGACAGCAGCACCTGGTCTTCCGCGGCCGGGGCCACTTCGGCGTGCTCGAACACGGCGACGACGCCGCTGCGGGTCCGCAGGCGGCTCACCAGCCGGCGGATCGCGATTCCCCACAGCCACGCCGCGATATCGCCGTCGCCGCGGAAGCCCCGCGGTTTCTGCCAGACGGCGACGAAGGTGTCCTGGATCGCGTCCGCCACAAGGTCGCGATCGTTGCACCGCCGGGCGAGCCGGATCGCGAGCCAGCCGGCGTGGCGTTCATACAGCGTGCGGAAGGCGCCCATGTCGCGTTCGGCGACGGCGAGAAGCAGCGTCTCGTCGCTCGGGCGGCTGTCCATGTCTTAACTGTCGCGTCCCCGGGCCAGAAAAGTTTCACTCCGCGGCCGGAAATTTTCCGGCTCAGGGCGGAGCCCGGCTGCGGCCGGCCGCTCCGACGTGGCCAGCCGGCCGGTGATGGTGGTGCCCTGGCCGGGCTCGGACCGGACGGTCAGGGTGCCGCCGTGCGCGGCGAGGCGGTCGGACATGCCCTGCAGGCCGGAGCCGTGCCGGGCGGCGGCGGCCGGGAAGCCGGCGCCGTCGTCGCTGACCGAGAACTCCAGGGCGCCGCCGGTCTGGGCCAGGCGGATGGTCACGGCCGTGGCCCGGGCGTGCTTAGCCACGTTCTGCAGCGCCTC
>DAIOWL010000906.1:0-3312 GCA_036758545.1 Streptosporangiaceae bacterium
TGCCGACATGGTGGACGAGGATGAGCGGGGTGCCGGCCCACTCCCCGCCGACGTGTCCGGCGTGCGCCCGGAACTCCCGGACGATCTTGTCGTTATAGCTGGTGGCCTCGCTGGTCATGGTCTCCTCCGCCTTTCGGTCCAGCTCCGCGCCGCACGAGTGGCGGTTCCTGGGCCCTTGGGCCCTTGCCGATATAGACCAGCCGGATCCCCCAGAATCGCCGCTGTCCGGGTGCCCGGTGGCAGGTCAATGTACGGCTGATCGCTTGAACACCCGGATTGACGCGGCGGTGGCCAGCACGGCCCAGCCGGCCAGCACCAGCAGGCTGAGGCAGGCATCAGCGGTGCTGTTGCCGATGCCCCAGATGTCGTGCAGGCCGGCGCCGCCGTGGCCGAGTACCCCGTAGCGCAGCAGGGCCAGGGTGTGAGTAGTGGGCAGCGCCCGGGCGACGGCGGCGAGCCAGCCTGGTAGCGCGGTGACCGGGAACAGCGACCCGGCCAGGAACCAGGGCAGGATCGCCACCACCGGGGTGAGCCCGACGTACTCCTCCTGGGTGGGAATCCGGTTGGCCAGGATCTCCGACACCGCGTACATGAACACGGTGAAGCTGAGTACCGCGCCACCGAACCAGCCGGCCCCGGGCACGGTGATGTGGAAGTGGCTGCCGCGGAGCCAGCCGGCCACGATCAGCACGGTGACTTGCAGCAGGCTGACCGCAATGGCGACGGCCATGTTGCCAAGCACGATCAGGCTGCGCGAGATCGGAGCTGCGAGCAGTTCGCGGCGGGCCCCGGCCGTCCGGTCGACGATCACGCCGATGCCGGCGAACGTGCAGGTGAGCGGGATGAGCAGCCCGACGGTACCGACGATCACGAACGTGCTGTAGTCGGTGCCCCCGGGGATCATCCTGGCCAGCGCCGGGGCGATCACCAGGGCGAACAGTAGGGGCGTGACCAGCGGTGCGAGGACCTCGCGCGGGGTGTGGGCACTGAGCATGAACCGGCGTCGGGCCAGCGTGGCCCAGACGGCTAGGCGGTGTGGTCGCGGCACCGTGACTGAGATCCCGGCCGGGACGGTGGTTATGGCGGTCATCGTGGGTTCTCCTTGCCTGGTCAGGCGGCGAGCCTGCTGCCGGTCAGCTGCAGGTAGACGTCATCGAGGGTGGGCTTGCGGGTCGTCACGGCCTCGGCGTGGATGCCCAGGCCGGCCAGGGCTGCGATGATGTCCTGGGCTAGACGGGGCCCGGCCGGGATGGTGAGGGTCGAGCCGACCGCGAACGCGTCGCCGGCGGCCAGGCCGTGGGTGCGCATCGCCGCCAGAGCCCCGGCCGGATCGTGTTCGACCCGCAACTCGACCAGTTCGGCGCCCAGCCCGGCGAGCAGCGCGGCCGGCCGGTCCAGGGCCACGATCGCTCCCTGGTGCATGACCGCGATGCGGTCGCAGAGCCGTTCGGCCTCGTCGAGGTAATGGGTGGTGAGCACGGTAGTCATGCCGGTGGCCCCGCGCAGGCCACTGATCAGGTCCAGCAGCTCGTAGCGAATGCGGGTGTCCAGTCCCACCGTCGGCTCGTCGAGGAACAGCACCCTCGGCTCGGAGACCAGGGCCCGGGCGATCTCCAGCCGTCGCCGCTGGCCGCCGCTGAGGCTGTCCACCGGGCGGCCGATCACCTCGGACAGGCCGAAGGAGCTGGCCAGCTCGGTGACCCTGCGGGCCGCGGTTGACGGCGGGATTCCCCACAGTCGAGCGTGCAGATCCAGATTGCGGCGGCCGGACAGCGCCCGGTCCAGGACGGGTTCCTGGAAGACCACGCTGCTGACCGACCGGGCGGCGAGCGGGTCACGGGCCACGTCGAAGCCGGCCAGCCGCGCCGACCCGCTGCTGGGCTTGATCGTGGTGGTCAGCATGCCGATGGTGGTGGACTTGCCGGCGCCGTTGGGGCCAAGCAGGCCGAACACCTCGCCGGGGGTGACCTGGAAGTCGATGCCGCGGACGGCCTCAACCCCGCCGGGGTACGTCTTGGTCAGCCCGCTGACTTCCACGGCGGGCCTGGCGCCGTTCCCGACTGCGCGCAATCGTGCGGACATGGCTGTGCTCCTGACAATGTGACCGCCCGATCAGGCGGAAGTGGTGTTGTCCGGCGACTAGGACGGATGCCCGCCGCGGAATGTGACCGCCGGGGCCGCCTGTCACATTTCCCGGTTCCGGCGCGTCTTGTCGGCAGGTACTCGCGGTACGCAGGGGTGACAGATGGCCGAGCAGGACTGGCTGGCCGTGCAGTTCGAGCAGAACCGCCACCATCTGCAGGCGGTCGCCTACGGCATGCTCGGCACGGTCAGCGAGGCGCAGGACGCGGTGCAGGAGGCGTGGCTGCGGCTAGGGCGGAGCGACCCGGGCGCCATCGGCGACCTGCGGGGCTGGCTGACCACGGTAGTCGGCCGGATCAGCCTGGACATGCTGCGGGCCCGCAAGGCCCGCCGCGAGGTGTACCCCGGCAGCTGGCTGCCGGAGCCGCTGGTGGAAGAATCCGCCGGGCACGGCCCCGAACAGGAGGCGGTGCTGGCCGACACGATCGGCATGGCCCTGCTCGTAGTGCTGGAATCACTGACTCCCGCCGAACGGCTGTCGTTCGTCTTGCATGACGTGTTCGCGGTGCCCTTCGACGATGTCGCCCAGATCATGAACCGGACACCGGACTCGGCTCGTCAGCTGGCCAGCCGGGCGCGCCGCCGGGTGCAGGCGGCCCCGCAGCCCGATCGTGACGTCGCCCTGCAACGCCGGGTGGTGGACGCCTTCCTGGCCGCCGCCCGGGGCGGCGACTTCGAGGCGCTGCTCGAGGTGCTGGATCCGGACGTGATCTTCCGGATGGACCTGGGACCGGACAGCCGGGTCACGCTCCGGCCGCTCGCCGGGGCCGTCCCGGTCGCGCGCCAGGTCCTGGCCACCGCGCCCCGGTTCGTGCACCTAGCTCAGCTGGTGCTGGTGAACGGCGAGCCCGGCGCCCTGTTCGGCACCCGAGACGACCCGGTCGCGGTCATCGGCTTCACCATCGTGGGCGGCCGTATCGCCGCGCTGAACCTCGTTGCCGACCAGGCCAAGCTGCGACACCTGACGATCCAGCCCTGAATCGGCTCCGCCCGGTACCTGGTCAGCCAGGCGACGATGTTAAAGCGTTACATCTCTGTGACGTGGGCGAAATCGTTTGCCCTGGAGGGCGGTGCGATCCTACGGCAAGGAGGCCCACATGAAACTGCCCGCCGCCCGTTCCGCCCGTCTCGAGCCGAGATCCTGGCGCCGGCCCCGATTCCGCCATCGCT
>DAIOWL010000907.1:0-3312 GCA_036758545.1 Streptosporangiaceae bacterium
GGTCCAGGATCTCGACGATGGTGACGTCGGCGCCGAAGTCGCGGTACATGCTGGCGAACTCCACCCCCACCGCGCCGCTGCCCAGCACGATCAGCGAGCCCGGCAGGTCCGCGGCGCTGGTAGTCGCGTCGTCGCTGGATAGGATCTGGTCCCCGTCGATGTCCAGCCCGGGCAGCGTGGCGACGGCCGAGCCTGTGGCGATGAGCACATAGGACGCAGAAAGCTCGTGCTCGCCGTCCGGGCCTGCCACCCGGATCCGCTTCGGCGCGCCGAAGCTGCCGGTGCCCCGGTATACCGTGATCTTGTTCTTCTTAATCAGGGTCGCCAGACCGCGCCGGAGCTGGTCGACCACCTGGTCCTTGCGCTTCGCGGCTCGGGCATAGTCAAGCTTCACCTTGCCGGCCTTGACCCCGAAGTCGTCGCCGGTGCGGGCCTCGTGCAGCCGGGCCGCGGTCTCCAGCAGCGCCTTGGTCGGGATGCAACCGAGGTTCAGGCAGGTGCCGCCGAGGTGTTCGCTGCGTTCGACCAGCGCCACCCTCATCCCGAGTTGGCTGGCCCGGATCGCCGGGATGTAGCCGCCGTTCCCGCTGCCGATGACGACGAGATCGAACTCGGTCGTGTTATCCGTCATGATCGTTCCCTGGTTCGGTGCCGGTTTTACACGGTCAGCAGCAGCGGGTGTTCCAGCAGCCGCTTGACCTCGGCCAGGTAGCGTGCGTTTTCCGCGCCGTTGACGACCCGGTGGTCGGAGCCGACCGTCAGCTTGAGCACGCTGCGCGGTACGACGGCACCGGTCGCGTCGAAGTCCGGGCGCCGGGCCACCGCGCTCACCGCCACGATCGACACCGAGGGCGGGTTGACGATCGCGGTGAAGCTCTCCACCCCGTACATGCCCATGTTCGACACGGTGAACGTGCCGCCCTGGTACTCGTCCGGGCGCAGCTTGCCCGACCGCGCCCGCGCCGCCAGCTCCCTGGCCTCGGTCGAGATGGCGGACAGGGTCCGCTCGACCGCGTTCCGGATCACCGGGGTGATCAGGCCGTCCTCCAGGGCGACGGCCATGGCTAGGTCCACCTGCTGGTGCAGCTCGATACCGTCGGCGGTCCACCAGGAGTTGAGCTTGGGGAACGTATGCAGCGCCAGCGCGCACGCCTTCATCACGAAGTCGTTGATCGACAGCTTGACCGGGCCGTCCCCTGAGCCGTCCGGCGCGTCGTCCGCCAGCGCCTCGTTGAGCTGCCCACGCAGCGCCAGCAGCTCGTCCACGTGGACTTCCACGGTCGCGTAGTGGTGCGGTGCCTGCCAGGCCTGCTGCATCCGCTGGCCGACCACTCGCTGCGTCCTGGACAGCGGGAACAGCTCGGTCCCTTCGGCGCCGCTCGGCGCGGGAGCGGTCACCTGAGCGGGGGCGGCGCCGTCTCCCGCCGGGGTCACATCCGCGGGGGCCTGTGCGCTCCGATCGGGCACGCCTTTTTCCGCACCTTCCAGTGCGGCGCGCACATCCCGCTCGACGATGCGGCCGTCGGGCCCGCTGCCGGAGATCCCGGCCAGCTCGATGTCGTGCTCCCGCGCCAGCCGCCGGACGACCGGCGAGGCCCGGAGCCGCCCGTCGGCGGAGCGCTCCGGGCTGGAGGTCGCCGCCTGTTGCTTCCCGGCCTCCCGCGCCCGAGCCCCCTGCTCCCCGGACTCCGCGTCCTTGGTTTCCGCGTCCTTGGTTTCCGGAGCCTCGGTGTCCGCGTCCTTGGTTTCCGCGGGCTCGCCTTCCGCGTCCTTGGTTTCCGCGTCCTCGGTTTCTGCGGTCTCCCGGCCGCCGGCGCTGTCCGCGGTCTCCTCCGCCTCCTGGTCCGCCTCGTCCGGCGCCGCATCGGGTGTCTCGCCGTCCTCGGAGATCATCGCGATCGGCTTCCCCACCGCGACCTCGTCGCCCTCGCCTGCGATGAGCCGGGTCAGCACGCCGGCGTCCTCGGCCTCCAGCTCCATCGTGGCCTTGTCAGTCTCGATCTCAGCGAGGACGTCCCCGACCTCGACCTGGTCGCCCTCGTGCTTGAGCCAGGAAGAGAGAGTCCCCGCCTCCATCGCGTCGCCCATCTTGGGCATGATCACCTCGGGCATGGTCATCCCTCTTCTCGGTAAAGCACCCGACGCCCCGCCGCCACAACCTGGTCCACGCTGGGGAAGGCCGCGATCTCGAGATTGTGCGCGTAAGGCGCGGGGACCTCCGCCCCGCTCACCCGCTCGACCGGGGCGTCGAGGTCGTCGAACGCCCGGTCCTGGATGATCGCCGCCACCTCGCTGGCCACCCCGAACCAGCGCCACTGCTCCTGCACCGCCACCGCGCGGTGGGTCTTGCGAACGGAGTCGACCACGGTGTCCTCGTCCAGCGGGCGCAGGCTGCGCAGGTCGATGACCTCGGCCTCGATGCCGTCCTCGGCCAACCGCTCGGCCGCGGCGAGGCACAGGGCCACCTGCCGGCCGTAGGAGACCAGCGTGACGTCCCCACCCTCCCGGGCGATCCGGGCCCGGCCGAACGGGACGGCGTTATCGCCCTCGGCGACCTCCCCCTTCGTCCCGTACAGCGCGCCGGCCTCGAGGAAGATCACGCAGTTGTCGTCCCGGACCGCGGTGAGCATCATCCCCTTAACGTCGTTCGGGGTCACCGGGGCCACCACCTTCAGGCCGGGGAAGTGCCCGTAGAACGACTCCAGGGAATGGGTGTGCTGGGCGGAAAGCTGCACGCCCCCGCCGTTGGGCCCGCGTATCACCAGCGGGACCTTGACCTGTCCGCCGGAGAAATACCGGACCTTGGCCGCGTTCTGGATGATCTGGTCGGCCGCCAGGAAGGAGAAGTTCCAGGTCATCACCTCGACGATGGGCCGCAGGCCGGTCATCGCCATGCCGATGGCGGCCCCGATGAACCCGCCCTCGCTGATCGGGGTGTCGATCACCCGGTGCGAGCCATACTGGTCGTAGAGACCATCGGTGATCAGGTGGGTGCCGCCATAGACGCCGATGTCCTCGCCCATGAGTACGACGTTCTCGTCCCGGTCGAGCTCACCGACCAGAGCCTCGCGCAGCGCCTCCCGGTAGGTCTTCACCTCGGCCATCAGAGGCCCTCCTCTTCCATAAGTTCCGGAGGCTTACCGAGGTACTCGTCCGCGCCCGCGTAGACGTCGACATAGAGGTCCTCGATCGGCGGCGGTTCGCTGGCGTCGGCGAACTCCACCGCGGCCGTCACCTCCTTCTGCGCGCCGTCGGCGATCTCCTCGACCGCCGCGTCATCCACCGCGCCGGCCTCCCGCAGCCGGTGCTCCA
>DAIOWL010000908.1:0-3311 GCA_036758545.1 Streptosporangiaceae bacterium
TCAGCTGGGCGCGCGTCACCGCCTCGTGGAACTGCCAGTAGGCAGGGAGCTGACCGGTGTCCGGCGCGGTGATCGCGCTGGCCGCATGCTGCACGGGCCCAGACTCCTGACTCGGCGCCCCTCCCGGACGGCACCGCCGGACAGACCCAGTCAGACCGGCGCTGCCACCGGGCGCCTAACCTGTTACCTTTCCCCGTCTGGGCTGGCCTTAAGCTAGCGATCAACCCTGTTGCGGAATGAGCGGATACCGCGTCGTGTTGAACGCGGCATGGCAGTCGCTTCGCCACCTCGTGGCATGCTGACGGAAACTCTGGACTCCGGCGCGGTATCCTCCCGCACATACGGTCTGCAACCCAGCAGACTGGCCCCGTACTACCCAGAGGGGGTGGGTCCCGTTCCGGAGACTCTCGAAGAGCGCGGTGAGCGCTTCGAGCAGGAGGTGCTGCCCTTCCTGGATCAGCTGTACTCCGCGGCGCTTCGGATGACCCGCAACCCGGCGGATGCGGAAGACCTGGTGCAGGAGACGTTCGCCAAGGCCTACGCGTCCTTCCATCAGTTCCAGCAGGGCACGAACCTCAAGGCGTGGCTGTTCCGGATCCTGACCAACACCTTCATCAACACCTACCGCAAGCGGCAGCGCGAGCCGCAGCGGTCGGGTGCCGAAGAGGTCGAGGACTGGCAGCTGGCGCGGGCGGCATCGCACACCTCGGGGGGCCTGAAGTCGGCCGAGGCGGAGGCGCTCGAGCGCCTGCCGGACTCCGACATCAAGGAAGCGCTGCAGGCGCTGCCCGAGGAGTTCAGGATCGCGGTCTACCTCGCCGACGTGGAGGGGTTCGCGTACAAGGAGATCGCCGACATCATGGAGACGCCGATCGGAACCGTGATGTCGCGTCTGCATCGCGGTCGCCGGCAGCTGCGGGACCTGCTGCAGGACTACGCCGCGGACCGCGGGCTGGCACGGGCCGCTTCGGACGCCTCAGGATCCGGCGAGGAGGGGCGATGAGCTGCGGGAATCCTCACGAGACTCCGTGTACAGAGGTGCTGGACCGGGTGTACGGCTACCTGGACGGTGAGCTGGGCGACCTGGACTGCGCCAAGATCCGCCAGCACCTGGACGAGTGCGGGCCCTGCCTGCGCGAGTACGGCCTGGAAGAGGCGGTCAAACGGGTGGTGCAAAAGCACTGCGGCTGCGACCCTGCCCCGGCCGAACTGCGCGCCAAGATCCTCGTCCGCATCCGGGAAGTCCGCGCCACTATCGAGTTCGCTGAGTAACGGGCGGGCCCAGAGGCCCGCGTCCCGATTTGCGAAGAGTGTGGCAATTGTGCCACATGGACCAGCCTTGATTGCGTATCGTGACGATTCCGCTCACGGTTTGTTCACGATGAGATTTAGGCCTGCGCGAACGTCTGCGGTCGCGTTATCCTGTGGTTGAACGATTACACCACGGTGCGGCGAACGCTATTTTCGCCCTAAGGGAGGTTCGCCTCATGCATACAGGCGGTGATGTCAAACCTGGTCGGCGCGCGCTCTCCGCGGGCGGGCACGGCGAGATTCCCGCCCGCGGCGTGGCTTGGGGCTGACTTTACCGATCCAGGTTCGCGGCGTAGAAACTCCTGACTGCGAGGGGGAAGTTTGGGCAAGCTCTCGCGGGTCGCACTGCTCTACATCAGTGCGGTGGTCGTCAGCGCCGTCGTGCTGGTGGCCAGGGGTCCGTTTACCGGCTTGCACTGGCAGTACGTCGTATTTCTCGGAATCCTGGTTATTGTCTCCGAATCACGGGCGACGCAACTCCGCAAAGGCCAGCTCACCTGGTCGCCGAGTTCGGCCGCGATGCTCGCCTCGGTTGTCCTGGCCGGACCCGTCGGCGCGGCCATTGTGGGGGCTTGCACCGCATTGGGCCTGCGCCGCGGCCCGTCCATCCTGCAGCGCGTTTTCAATACGGCGATGTACGCGCTCAGCGCGTACCTGGCCGGCCGCGCCTTTCTCGCCCTCGGCGGTCAAGTCGGGCTGCCGGACGAAAATTCTTTTCCCGGCATCATCGCGCCGTTCGCCGGCGCGGCACTGGTCCTTGTCGTGGCCAATCACGGCCTGCTCAGCGGGGTGCTCTGGCTGACCAGGCCGCCGGACGGGATGCCCTCCGGGGTCGGCGTCGGGCTGAGCGGCCGGCTGCTGCTTTCTGATCTCGGCTACGCGGCCTACGGGCTGCTCATCGCCGCGCTGTGGAGCGTGGTCGGGTTCTTCGCGCCGCTGCTGGTGCTGATCCCGCTGTTCGTCGCCCGCTGGGCGGTGGCGCAGTTCGCCGAGCAGCAGAAGGCGTACGAGGCCACCGTGGGCGCGCTGTGCCAGGCGGTCGAGACCAAGGACTTCTACACCCGCGGTCACAGCGACCGGGTATCGCGCGGCTCGGTCATGATCGCGCGCGAGATCGGCATGCGGGGCGAGCGGGTCGAGGCGATCAGGTACGCGGGCATGCTGCATGACGTGGGCAAGCTCGGCGTGCCCACCAAGGTGCTGCAGAAGACGGGCAAGCTGACCGAGGAGGAGTACGCCGCCATCCAGCTGCACCCGATGCGGGGCCTGGACATCGTCCGGGAGATCGGCTTCCTGGACGAGGCGCTGGCCGGGATCATGCACCACCACGAGCGCATCGACGGCCGCGGCTACCCGATGGGGCTGGCCGGGGACGAGATCCCCGAGTTCGCCCGGGTGCTGGCGGTCGCCGACGCCTTCGACTCGATGACCTCGACGCGCTCCTACCGCGGCGCGCGCCCGGTCGCCGAGGCGATCGAGGAGCTGAGAAAGTGGTCGGGCACGCAGTTCGACCCGGCCTTCGTGGACGCCTTCGTCGCCGCGCTCAAGCGTGAAGGCTGGCAGCGCCCCGAGCCGCCGGTGATCGGAACCGATGACCTGGCCACCGTCACCGCGCAAGATCACGACGACCCAGGCGCCCCCCTCCGCGTCATCGACAGCCTGTAGGCGGCACCGATGAGCGACCTAGCGGGGCGCACCCCGGCCCACTCCTCGCGCGAGATCCGCAGGTATCCCTGGCAGGTACGGGATTCCGGCCAGCTGCTGCTGGTGGTGGCCGCGGGGGTGTGGCTGGTCGCCGCGGTGGCCCAGACGGCGGCCGAAGGGCTGCAGGATCCCAGGATCGCGATCGCGTTCGGCGCGCTGATCGCGTTCGGCGAGGTCCTCCGGCTCAACCTGCCGGGCGACCGGGAGACCGCCCCGATCGGGTTCGCCGGCGCGCTCGCCTACGCCCTGCTCATCAACGTCGGCACGAAGTTCGTCCAGCACAGCGCCGAGCAGGT
>DAIOWL010000909.1:0-3307 GCA_036758545.1 Streptosporangiaceae bacterium
GAGGATGGTGTCGGCGTAGCGGCGGAGGTGGGTGAGCTTGTCGGCTAGGGGTTCGCGGTCGGGGCCGGTGGTGTAGGGCCAGCGGAAGCCGACGATGAGGTCGGTGACGCCCTGGTCCTCCAGGCGGCGGACGCCGTCGAGGGTGTAGGCGTCGGCCGAGATCACGTGCACCTCGAACGGGCGGCCTTCGGTGCCTTCCTCGGCGCGGAACCTGGCCAGGCGAGCCAGCAGGCCGGGCAGATCCGCGGGGTCTCCCCCGCCGTGCAGCCAGCCGTCGCCGAGGCGGGCGGCGCGGCGGAGCGCGGCGTCGGAGTGGCCGCCGATGAGGACGGGAATGGGTTCGGCGGGCACCGGCGCGATCTTGACCGGCGGCAGGTCGAAGACCGTGCCGTGGAACTCGAAGTAGTCGCCGGCCGCCAGGCCGCGCAGGATGGCGATGGACTCGTCCATCCGGCGGCCGCGGCTGGCCCAGTCGACGCCGAGCACCTCGTAGTCCTCGCGCCACGGGCTGATCCCGGCGCCGAGGACGAGGCGGCCGCCGGTGAGCACGGCGGTCGAAGTGGCCTGCTTGGCGGTCAGCAGCGGGTCGCGGACCGGCAGCTTGAGCACGAACGTGACGAAGCGCAGCCTGCCGGTGACCGCGCCCAGCGCCGGGATCAGCGAGAACGGCTCGAGGAAGGGCTTGTCCTCGAGGAACTCGCGGCTGCCGTCCGGGTTGAACGGGTAGACGCTGGCCGCGTGCCGCGGGTAGCAGATGCTGTCCGGGATGACCATCGAGTGGTAACCGGCCTCCTCGGCCGCGCAGGCCAGCGGGGCATAGAAGGAGGGATCGGTCATCGACTCCGCATAGCTGAACCGCACCCGAAAAAACTAGAACAGGTTCTTGTTTCCGGTCAACCGGATAGACCAAGCTGGTTGGCATGGACCCCGCGCCTGTAAACACCGTGCCTGTAAACACCGTGTCTGTGGACCTGGCCACGATCGAAGAGATCCGGCAGGTGAAATACCGCTACCTGCGCTGCGTGGACCTGAAGCTGTGGGACGAGCTCGCCGGGGTGTTCACGCCTGACGCCACCGTGGACTACGGCACGCAGGTGTACGGCAAGCCGCTGAAGCTCGCCGGGCGGGACGAGATCGTCGGGTTCCTGCGGGACAAGCTCGGTCCTGACATGATCACGGTGCACCGCGCGGGCCAGCCGGAGATCACCGTGGACGGGGACACGGCCCAGGGCACGTGGTCGTTCGAGGACACGGTGATCGCGACGCAGTACCGGGTCGTGATCACGGGCGCGGCCTTCTACCAGGACCGGTACGAGCGCGGTGAGGACGGCCGGTGGCGGATCGCGCATACCGGCTACGTGCGCACCTACGAGGCGATGATGTCGCTGGATGACCTGCCGAGCTTCAAGATCACCGCCAAGCTGGGGACGGCTGATGCTGACGCAGGCGTTCGCTGAGGCGCTGGCCGAGGCCGAGAAGCTCATCGCGGGCGCCCCGTTCGTGGCGTCCGAGCAGGACCTGGCCGAGGGCTACGAGTACCTGGCGGGCAGCATCCAGGCGTCGCTCCGGCTGGCCTGGGCCTACCAGCGGGACTTCCCGTACTTCGTCCAGTCGACCGGGCCGTACACCAAGATGGGCCTGGACAACCCGGACACCCTCTACTTCCACGCCTACCTGCGGGACGACGCTGAGTACGTGGTCACCGGGCGCCGCGGCAGCACCGCCGACCTCAGCTTCCAGGTGCTGAAGGGGGACTACTCCCCCGTCGAGGTGCCGGATAGCCTCAGCGCGTTCGACGACCGCGCCATCGAGGTCGACGCGGACGGCGCGTTCGAGCTGCGCTTCGGGCCGTCAGCAGGCGGGCGGAACTCCTTCCGGCTCGGCGCCGGGTCGTCAATGCTGCTGGTCCGTGAGGTATACAGCGACTGGGCCGCCGAACGGCGCGGCACGATCACCATCCGCCGCCAGGACCGGGCCGGCCTCGCGCCGCCGGCCGCCGGAACCGACGTGATGGCCAAGCGCTACGGCGTGGCTGGCAAGATCCTGCTGTCGCGGCTGCGCACGTTCCTGGCCTTCCCCGAGTGGTTCTACCTGTCCGAGCCGGTCAACACGATGACGCCGCCGCGGCCGACGCCGGGCGGACTGGCCACCCAGTTCTCCTCGGCCGGCCACTTCGACCTGGCCGAGGACCAGGCGATGATCGTGACGGTGCCCGCGGCCGGCCGGGAGGTGGCGCCCTACCAGGGCATCCAGCTCGGCAGCATGTGGTACGTCTCGCTGGACTACATCAACCACCAGACCAGCCTCACCGCCGACCAGGCCCGCACCGACCCGGACCGGCGGCTGCGCTTCGTGATCAGCGAGCGCGACCCCGGCGTGGCCAACTGGCTCGAGCTCACCGGGCGCCGGCGCGGCTACGTGCAGATCCGGTGGCAGCGGCTGACCCGGGACCTCACCGAGGAGGACGGGCCGCGCGTGGAGGTGGTCCCGTTCGACCGGATAGCCGAACGGCTGGCGTATTACGACCACGCGAAGGTGTCCCCGCCGCAGTGGCGGGACCGGATCGCCGTGCGGCAGGCCGCCGTGGCGGAAAGGATGCTGGGCTGAATGATGCTGCGGGACAAGGTGGTCGTGGTGGCTGGGGTCGGGTCCGGGCTCGGCCGGTCCGTCGCGCTGGCCAGCGCCCGCGAGGGCGCGGACGTGGTGCTGGCCGCGCGCACCACGGCGCGGCTCGACGAGGTGGCCAAGGAGATCGCCGGGCTTGGCCGGCGTGGCCTGGCGGTGCCGACCGACGTGACCGACGCCGCGGCGGCGGAGCACCTGGTGGCCGCGGCGCAGGATGCGTTCGGCCGGGTCGACGCGCTGGTCTACAACGCCCTGGCGATGCCGCCGATCAAGGCCCTGGGCGCGGTCGACCTGGACGCGGTCGGCACCAGCTTCGACGGCAACGTGGTCGCCGCGCTGCGGCTGATCCGGCTGCTCACCCCGGCGCTCGAGGAGAGCGGCGGCGCGGTGGTGATGATCAGCTCCATGGTGGTGCGCTTCTCCCAGCTCGGGATGGGGCCCTACAAGCTGACCAAGGCGGCCATGCTGGCGATGGCGCAAAGCCTGGCCACGGAGTTCGGCCCGCGCGGGATCCGGGTCAATTCGGTGGCGCCCGGGCACATCTGGGGCGACTCGCTGCAGTGGTACTTCGGGTACTTGGCGCACAAGCGCGGGGTGGAGGTCCAGCAGATCTACGACGAGACCGCAGCCGGCATCGACCTGCGCCGACTGCCCGAGCCGGACGAGGTCGCGGACGCGGTGG
>DAIOWL010000910.1:0-3306 GCA_036758545.1 Streptosporangiaceae bacterium
GTCACCCCGATCGGCTCGATCCACCAGCCGGGCAAGGCCACCGTCGAGGGCCGCGTGCGGGTGGTCGAGATCCGTTCGGTGGAGCGGAACTCGGTGCTGGCCTGCGAGATCTGCGACTCCACCGGTGATCTGACCGCGCTGTTCTACGGCCGGTCCCGGATCGCCGGCCTGATGTGCGGGTCCCGGGTCAGGTTCCGCGGCCAGGTCGGGATCAAGGGCGGGGCCCCGGTCATGGTCAATCCCGCGTACGAACTGGTCGGACCGCACGTGGCCGCCGGCTCAGGCCAAGAATGATTGAGCCGAACGGGCCGGGTTGCCCGCCCCGCCACCGACTCCGCGCTAGCTCGCTGGGAAGATCAGCTCGTAAGCCGGGTTGATCATCACGGGATGCCCGTCCTTGATGCCGACCGAACCCTTGAACCGCACCCGCGCGCTGCACACGATGCCCGGGATGTGCGAGCGGCCGTAGAACAGGGCCGTCAGCGTGCCCGTTCCGTCCGAGATCTCGCAGGCCAGTACCGAGTTCCGCTCGACCGGCTTGATCTCGACCACCCGGATCCTGCCCTCCACGACCGCCCGCCCGGGACCGGTCAGCGACCCGATCGAGCTGACCCCTGGGACCTGCGACGGCACCTCGAGCGGCAGGCCGTCGGGCCCGCACGGCTCCGGCTCGCGCCGCTTGAGCAGGCCGCGGGCCTTGGACGGCGGCTTATCCCCGTTCGGCGTGGCGTGCTTGTCCGCCACCTCGGCCTCTTCGGTCCGGATCTGCTGGTCGGCGAGGTCCGGGGCCGCAGCCGCCATCTTGGCCACCTGGCGCTCCTGCAGCACCTGGACGCGGCTCTCCACGTCGTAGGGGATGATGGTCGCGGCCGAACGCGGGATGCGGCTCACCACCGCGGCGATCTTGTCGGCGGTCCGGTCGTGCAGCAGCCGGCCGAGCAGCGCGGAGTAGCTGCGCCGGGGGAGCACCACGGTCACGTGCGTGCCCGGGTCGGCGATCTCGCGCTCGACCAGTTCGGCCGCGGCCCGGGTCAGCCTGCGGTCGGCCACGTCGATGAAGTCCAGGGTGACGCCCCGGTTGGCGCGGGTCCACTTCTCCCGCAGCTTGTCCGCCCGGACGCTGTCGATGACGAAGTGCACCGCGCGGATGCTGGTGGGCCGCAGGCTCCGCGCGTACCGCAGCGCGGCCAGGGTGGCCAGGTCGAAGCTGTCCACGAAGACGAAGATGGTGCGGCGGGCGTAGTGCGGCGGGGGCGGCGGCTGGTTCTCGCCGATCGTCTCGAGCACCTCGCCCTCGGCGGAGTACTCCCGGTTCATCCTGATCAGCGCCGGGACCAGGATGGCGAACAGGACGACGACCACCCAGGCGCCCTCGGTGAACTTCACGATCGCGAACACGGCCACCACGAGCGCGGTCGTCACGCCGGCCGCGAAGTTGATGACCTGCCGGCGGCGCCAGCCCGGGGTGCGGTGCTTGCTCTGGTACTTCGCCATGCCGAAGCCGGCCATCGAGAACGCGGTGAACACGCCGATCGCGTACAGCGGGACCAGGCTGTTGACGTCCGCGTCCTTGATGATGATCAGCGCCACCGACACGATCGTCAGCAGGATGATCGCGTTGGAGAACACCAGCCGGTGGCCGCGCTTGAGCAGCCACCGGGGCAGGAACGAGTCGCCGGCCACGTAGCTGGTCAGGAACGGGAAGCCGTTGAAGCTGGTGTTGGCGCCGGTGTACAGGATGAGCATGGTGGCGAGCTGGAGCAGGTAGAAGAAGGCCTTTCCGACGAACCCGTTCCCGAAGATGAGCTGGGCCTCCTGCGCGAGCACGGTCGGGTAGCCGGCCAGACGCGGGGTCGCGTGGGTCCGGTAGGCCAGCCAGGAGATGCCGGCGATCAGGACGCCGAGGATCGCGCCCTCGGTCATGAGCACCTTGCGGGCGTTCCGGCCTTCCGGCGGCCGGAACGCGCCGACGGCGTCCGAGACCGCCTCGATGCCGGTCAGCGACGCGCCGCCGTTGGCGAACGCCCGCAGCAGAGTGAAGATCATGACCCCGCTGATCAGGCCGGAGCTGCTCGAGCCGATGTGATACGCGCCCTGCAGCGCGTGCGGGTCGTACTGGTGCAGGTTCCCCATCAGGTCGCGGATCAGCCCGACCGCGATCATCAAGATGACCGCGCCCGAGAACAGGTAGGTCGGCACGGCGAAGGACCGGCCCGCCTCCTTGAGGCCGCGCAGGTTCCCGAAGGCCATGAGCACGACCACGCCCACGGTGATTTCCAGTTTGTACGGGCCGAGGGCCGGAATGGCCGAGGCGACCGCGGCCGTGCCCGCCGAGGTCTGCACCGCCACCGTCACCACGTAGTCGATGAGCAGCGCCACCGCGCACACCTGGGCGATGCGCGGGCCGAAGTTCTCCCGCGCCACCACGTACGAGCCGCCCGGCCTGATGTAGACCATGACGATCTCGCGGTAGGAGAGCAGGACCAGCACCATGACCAGCAGGACGACCAGCGTCATGGGCAGCAGCAGGGAAAACGCGGCCAGCCCGACCGCGGGCACCAGCGCGATCAGGATTTCCTCGGTGCCGTAGGCCGACGAGGAGATCCCGTCCGGCGACAGCACGCCGAGCGCGAGCGGGTTGGACAGCCGCTGTTCCCCGAGGTCCTGGTTGACCAGCGGCGGGCCGAGGAGACGACGTTTCGTCGAATACCAGAATGTGTCCGGCAGGCCCGCGCTTTTTTCGAGCAGGCCCACCGCCTTGCGCGTGGCCACTGATCTGCGCCCTTCGTCCGGACTATTGCATTATTGGCGCCAGAGACTTCATACCACCACAACCGGAGTGGGCGTAACACCGGACGGCGTGGGCCTACCTGGGAAAGGACTACCCCGTTACGGGCTCCTTCACCCGCCTAGGCTGCTAACCATGACCACGCCACCGCCCGCCGGGCCGGGTGCCCCGGCGGGCAGCCAGGCTTCGCTGCGCCTGTCGCGGCTGATCAAGCGGCCGGTCACCGACCGCGGCGGCGGGTCCCTCGGCCGGCTGGCCGACGTCATCGTCCGGCTCCGCGGCGCGGACTACCCGCTGGTCACCGGCCTGGTGGCCGCAGTCGGCGGGCGCGAGATCTTCGTGCCGATCGACCAGGTGAGCAGCTTCGACGGCGACCCGCTGCGGCTGTCCAGCGCGCGGCTGTCGCTGCGCCACTTCGAGCGCCGGGACGGCGAGGTGCTGCTGCGCGCCGACGTACTGGGCCACCGGCTCATCGACGTGCCGAACGCCCGCCTGGTCCGCGCCGCCGACCTGGAACT
>DAIOWL010000911.1:0-3305 GCA_036758545.1 Streptosporangiaceae bacterium
GACCGAGGTCACCGGCGGCTGGCCCATGCCGGCCACGCAGCGCTCCCAGTTCGGCCGCTGCTCCGGATTGTCGGTGGGGAACGGCGCGTCGGTGCGGGTGCGCAGCAGCTTTTCGATATAGCGCACCGATGTGTCGGTGAGATGGAAGCCGTCGTCGAACGCGTGCCAGCGCGTGAAGTCGAGGTCGTAGGCGCGGCGCACGATCTCGGGATCCGCGCGCGTCAGCGAGACCAGCAGCGCGACCGACGCGGCAATGCCCTCGGCCACGGCCCGGGCGATGTGCCCGCGCGACGTGCCCAGGTGCAGGCCGGTCAGCAGCCCGCGCGCGTCCGGCGCCCAGTGCGGCGCGCCCAGCCCGGCCAGCGCGGGCACGAACGTCAGGCCGCCCGCGTCCGGCACGGTCCCGCCGACCGCGTCCAGCTCACCGGGCTCGCGCAGCACGCCGGCGCTGGTCAGCCAGCGCAGCGCCGAACCCGCCGTGTAGACCTGGCCATCCAGGCAGTATGTCACCGCGCCGCCCAGCCGCCAGGCTACCGAGGAGGACAGTCCCGAGACGGACCTGACCGCGGAACGGCCGGTGGTGACCAGCAGGAACGCGCCCGTCCCGTAGGTGCACTTGGCGTCGCCCGCGGCCAGGCAGCCCTCGGCCAGCAGCGCGGCCTGCTGGTCCACGGCGATTCCGGCGACCGGCAGGCTACCTCCGAACACGGGCGTCTCGCCCGCCACCCCCGCGCAGTCCGTGACCTCTGGCAGCGCCTCCGGGTCCAGGCCGAAGGCCGCGCAGGCCGCCTGTGACCAGGCCGCGCGGTCCAGGTCGAGCAGCAGGGTCCGGGACGCGGTGGCGGCGTCGGTTACGTACCCGGCGCCGAGCCGGGCCAGCAGCCAGCTGTCGGTGGTGGTGACGGTGCCGTCCGCGGTCAGGTTCTCCCGCAGCCAGGTCATCTTCGGCGCGGCGAAGTACGGGTCGAGCGGCAGGCCGGTGATCGCGGCCAGTTCGGCCGAACGGTCCGCGAGCCGCGCGCATACGCCGCCAGACCGCCGGTCCTGCCAGACGATCGCCGGGGACAGCGGAGCACCGGTGTGACGGTCCCAGGCCAGCACGGTCTCGCCCTGGTTGGCCAGCGCCACCGCGTGGGCCGGCGCCCGCGCCGCCGCGAGCGCCTGCCGGCCCGCCGCGATGACCGACCCGAACAGCTCCTCCGGGTCGGCCTCCACCCCGTCCGAGCCGACGCTGCGGGTGCGGACGGGGACCTCGCCGCGGCCGAGCACCTCGGCGCCTGGCCCGACGAGCAGCGCCTTGGTCGCCGAGGTGCCCTGGTCGATGGCCAGGATGTTCACCCTTGACCTGGCTCCTTGCGCATGGCCTCCCGCTCGGTCAGCAGCTGGATGACGTAGAACACCAGGCCCACGCCGAGCGCGCCGAGCACGTAGTACTGCGCGTCGCGGAACTCACCCGGCCCGATCAAGATGATCAGCTCGTAGGCCAGCCAGATGATCGCCCCGGCGATCACCGGGATCTCATATCTCCCGAACGGTCGGGGCCGCTCGCCATCGGCTCCGGCGCCACGTTGCCGCGAGGTGAACACGTACAGCAGCACCGTGCCCGTGTAGAGCAGGGCCGGCATGATCGTGGACGCGGTGAACAACGTGGCGAGCGCCCCGACGTGGGTGCGCAGCACCAGCGCGATCGCGGCGCTGAGCACCGCGGCCAGCACCGTGGCCCAGGCCGGGCCGCCGGTCGCCCGGGGCACCCGGCTGAGGAACTGGTGGCCGGGCAGCCGCCGGTCCCGCGACATGGAGAAGATCAGCCGCCCGTTGGTCACCATGATGACCAGGCCGCAGGCGAAGATCGACACGCACACGAAGACCAGGAAGATCTTCTGCACCACGCCGCCGAGCACGTCGTGCACGATCGAGGCCACCGGCGCGGAGCTGTCGTACGCCGCCTTGTTGGTCGCGTAGGCCACCACGATCAGGAACGCGAACCCGACGATTCCGGACAGCAGCACGGCGCGGAGCATCGCCCGGGGGATGACCTTGTGCGGCTCGTGAGTCTCCTCGGCCAGGTTGCTGGCCGACTCGAAGCCGACGATCGTGTACGCGCCGAGCAGCGTGGCCAGCATGAACGGGCCGAGCCAGTTGAAGTAGCCGGCCTCGGGGACCGGGCCGGTCGCGACCAGGTTGGACCAGTGCCCCAGGGACCGGACCGCCGCCACGATCAGCAGCAGCACGGTCAGCCCCACGATGCCGATGATCTCGGTGGCCACCGCGGTGTTGTTCACCCGGGTGGTGATCCGGGTCGAGGTGATGATCAGCGCCGCCTGCAGGGCCAGCACCACCAGCGTCTCCAGGGCCGCGCTGGTCGGCGAGTAGACCTGCCCGATCAGCGGCTGGAAGGCCACCTGGACCAGTCCGTAGTCGACCGACACGGTGACGATGGTCAGGAACGCGAACGACATCCAGCCGAACCACCAGCCTACGCTCACGTTGGCCAGCCGCGACGCCCACTGGTAGGAGTAGCCGGACAGCGGGACCCGGACCGACAGCGCGCCGTAGACCAGCGCTACCAGCGACTGGCCCACGATCACGATGGGCCAGGTCCAGATGGACCGTGTCCCGCCGGTGGCCAGCGCGAAGGCGTAGGTGGTGAAGATGCCGGTGGTGATCGAGATGAACGAGAACGCCACCGCGAACGACTCGAAGTGGCGCAGCGAGCGGACGAACTGCGGGCGGTAGCCGAACCTGGTGAGTTCCTCGTCGTCCGGGACGGCGCCCGTCGTGACCTGATCCATTTAAGTCTCCGTCTCCCGCGGGGGGTTGTAGCACGGTGCAGCCGGCGTCGGTGAGCGCCTGCACGGCTTCGGTGGTGGCGGCTGGGTCGGTGAGGACCGCGGTGACGCGGCTCAGCGGGCAGACCCGGTGCACGGCGATGGCGCCGAGCTTGCTCGAGTCGGCCAGGACGTAGGAGGCGGCCGCGTGCGCGATGATCGTGCGCCGGGTGGCCACCTCGGGCGGGTGATAGTCGGTCAGTCCGGCCTGCGCGTGCACGCCGCCGGAGCCCAGGAACGCCTTGTCGGCGTAGAAGTCGGCGAAGAAGGCCTCGGCCTGCGCGCCGAAGCAGGCCGCGTCGCCGTGCCGGACCTGCCCGCCGCACAGCAGCAACTCGACCTCCTCCCGGTCGGCGAGCGCCATCGCGGCGGGCACCGAGTTCGTCAGCACCCGGCCGCGGAAGGCCTCCGGTAGCGCGCGGGCCACCTCCAGCGCGGTGGTGCCGATGTCGATGACGATCGTGTCCTCGGGCTCGA
>DAIOWL010000912.1:0-3299 GCA_036758545.1 Streptosporangiaceae bacterium
GACCTGCGCGCGGTGGCGCTGATGAACCTGGGGACCGCCGAGGCGTGGACGCTCGGGCTGCCGGACGCGCCGGACGCCGAACGTCACCTCCGGGAGGGCGCGGTCCTGGCCCGGAAGATCGGCCGGCCCTACCTCGAAGTCGGCTGCCTGGCGCAGCTCGGTTTCGCGTCGCTGGTCCTCCACTCGTTCGCCACGACCCAGCGGCGCTGCCGCGAGGCGATCGCGCTCGCCGAACGGTACGGCTGGGGCACCGAACCGGTGATCGCGCCCGCGCTGATCATGCTGGCCGGCACGCTGGTCTGGACGGGTGAGTTCGATGAGTGCGAGCGGTGGCTGCAACGAACCAGGCAGGCCCTGCAGACAGACGCCGGGCCGGACATCAGGCTGCTGCTGCACCAGACAGCCGGGATACTGCACGCTGGCCGCGGCCGCCTCCATGAGGCGCTTGAGGAACTCCACGCGGCCGAAGACCTGGGATCGCAGCTAGCGGACTCGCAGGCGCTGGCGAGCCGGGCGACCCGCTGGCTGCCGGCCACCCAGGCCCGCCTCGGGATGACCGGTGAGGCCCGCGCCTTTATCGCGGCGCTTGATGACGAGCAGGCCAGCTCCGGTGAGATCCGCAACGCCCGCGCGGTGATCTGCCTCGCGGAAGGCGACCCGGCCGCGGCCCTGGCCGCAGTGGCCGATGTTCTGGACGGCACGGCCCCGGTCACCGGGTACGTCACGGTCATGGAGGCACAACTGCTGGCCGGGCTCGCGCATCGTGAGCTCGGTGACCAGCTCGCGGCGAACCAGGCGGCCGAACGCGCGCTGGCCCTCGCTGAATCTGACCGGCTCGTCCTGCCCTTCGCGATGACCGGCTCGCGGGAGCTGCTGGAGGCGCTGCCGCGGCACCAGACCGCGCACGCCGCGCTGCTCGCCGACATCCTCGACGTCCTGCACGGTGCATCCCCGGCGGCCAAAGACCGCTCCTGGCTGCCGCCGGCGGAGGAGCTCAGCCCGGGTGAGCTGCGGGTGCTGCGGTACCTGCCGACCAACCTGTCCCGGCCCGAGATCGCCGCCGAGCTGTCCATCTCGCCCAACACCGTCAGCGCGCACATCCGCAGCATCTACGCCAAGCTCGGTGTCCGTGACCGGTCCTCGGCCGTGCAGCGCGCCCGGGAACTGCGGTTGCGGCCGGCCGGCCGGACGCGCTAGCCCTGCGGTAGCCGGATCCTGGTGATGCGGGGTGACCTGCCCGCCGTCGACCATGGCCACATGGACCCGGCACCCGCCCGCTACATGATCCGGATCAACGGGCACCTCGGCGCCACCATGCTGTCGGCGTTCCCGGCCCTGGCCCCGCAGCACCACGACGCGCACACCGTGCTCACCGGGCTCCTGGACCAGTCGGCCCTCTACGGCGTCCTAGCCGAGATCGAGGCGCTCGGCCTGGACCTGCTCGAGCTCCGCAAGCTCACCCCGGACCGCGAATCACCAGGTTCCGGTGACGCCTCCTAACCTGCCTGGCGGCAAGCCTGGCAGTACCCGTCACCCAGCAGGAAGGGGAGATCCTCCGTGAGCGCAGAACAGCGAGAGAACCTTGACGCAATCTTGCGGCAGTCAGCCTTCCCCGCCGACAGCGACGTCAGCGAGCTGCGGCGGCGGCTCCGCGAGCTGACATCGGCGCAGCCGCTGCCCGCCGGCGTGACCGTGACCGCAGCCGCCCTAGGCACCGTCCCGACCGCCGAGATCACCGTCGACGGAATCGAACCGCGCCACGTCATCTTGTACTTCCACGGCGGCGTATATGTCATCGGGGACGCCTTCCAGGCCGCCGGCCTGGCCGCGCAGATCGGTCGGCGCACCCGCGCCACGGTCATCTCCGTCGACTACCGGCTCGCCCCCGAGTACCCCTTCCCGGCCGCGGTCGACGACGCCCTGGCCGCCTACGAAGCCCTCCTGAGCAACGGCACGGCCCCTTCGGACATCGCCTTCGCGGGAGAGTCCGCCGGCGGCGGCCTCGCCGTCGCCACCCTGGTCAACGCCCGCGATCACGGGATGCCCCTGCCCGCCGCGGCCTACCTCATGTCACCGTACGCCGACCTCACCCTGGCCGGGACGACCATGGAAACCAAGAGCAAGGCCGACCCGCTGCTGAGCCGGGAGAACCTCCAGCCCCGGGTCGCCGACTACACGGCCGGACAAGACGCCGCCCTCGGCCTCATCAGCCCGATCTTCGCCGACCTGTCCGGCCTGCCGCCCCTGATCATCCAGGCCGGAACCCACGAGGTCCTCCTCGACGACGCCGCCCGCCTCGCGCGGCAGGCCGCCACCGCCGACGTCGAGGTCACCCTCGACATCACCCCCCGTGTACCTCACGTCTTCCAGGCCTACTACCCGATCCTCGACGAAGCGGCCGCGGCCCTGGACAGAGCCGGACAGCTCCTGACGGCACATCTCACCGGTGCAGGACGACGCACCGCCTAGCAAACGGCCGTCCCGCCTTCCATAACCTGATCCCAGCGCATACCCGGGATCGTGAACGACAGGAGTTCGACATGAGCGAGGCGCTCAACTGGAACGCTAAGACCATCGCGGAGTTCCGGGCGAACGAGGGCAGGGTGGGCGGGAGCTTCGAGGGCGCCCCGATGGTCCTGGTGCATCACCGCGGCCGCAGAAGCGGACGGGACTACGTCAACCCGATGATGTACCTCCCGCACGACACCGAGCCGGACATCATCTACGTCTTCGCATCCAAGGGCGGAGCACCCACCAATCCGGACTGGTACCGCAACTTGACCGCCGCCGGCGACGGCATTGTCGAACGCGGAACCGAGACATACAAGGCGACCGTCCGCGAATTGACCGGCGCTGAACGCGACCGCATCTACGCCGAGCAAGCGCGGCGCTACCCAGGCTTTGCCGAGTACGCACGCCAGACCGCTGGAGTCCGCACCATTCCTGTGCTCGAACTCAGGCGGGCGTAGCCCGCACCCTAAGACCGGTCGGCGAGGGGCTCGGTTACGTCTTCACGCGTGGACCTGGGAGTCGACGCCGAGGTCGAGGCGGATCGACTCGAGGATGACGAACGCGGTGCTGGCCGTGTAGACGTCGGCGGCGGCCAGGACGCCGGTGTACTTCTTGATGACCGGCCCGGCCGCGTACCTGACCTGCGCCGCCTGGTACTGCTGGACGGCGGCCCAGCTGTTGTCCCCGTACCTGGCGAAGAACGGGGCCGGGTCGACCGCCACCAGGGCCTTCTTGACGCCTGCGATGATGTCGTCGACGTACCGCTGGTACACGGCCATGTCGTCGCG
>DAIOWL010000913.1:0-3299 GCA_036758545.1 Streptosporangiaceae bacterium
GCCCGGGCGTATCCGTCGGGCACGGCCAGCTGCCCACCGCCCCGCTCGTCGTCGGAATCGTGCTGCGCACCCTGCACAGCACCGCGCTCAGCCCGCCGCGCGCGTCTGATTGCCGGTCGCTTCAGGCCCTAGGCGGTTTAGGGGCACGCGGATAGCTCACCTGTCTATTCGGGCGGATTGTTCACGTCCGGGCGACTAGAGCGCAGTCTTAATTTGATGCGTAACTTCTGCCACTCCGACACCGCCAGGCGGGCGCTGTTGCCAAGGCGTTGATGCCGTGATCATGTTGTAGCACGATGTCGCCGCTTGGCTTGAGTCGATCGTGAGCGCGTGGCGTCGGCCTGGCTGCGGCCCGTGGTGTCCGTGCGCCCCCGTCGTACTGCCGTGACTGGCGGCCCGCGCCTACCGGACGCAATGGATCCGGGCTTCCACCGCGCCAGAACGCACTGGAACCGGGGTCTCATCGCGTTCCAGCTGGTCCGCCGCATCCAAGCCGCGCTGCTGATGGTGCCGACGTGGCCTGAGTCCGGGTTCCAGGCCGCGTCCGCGCCATACCGTCCGGTGCTGACGGTGCCAGCGGGACTTAAGTCCGCTTTAAACATAACGAGGAATGCGATAACCCCGCCGATCGTGCTGGCGCCCCGGCAGCATTCGCCCTATACGCGGCGAATATGGCAATTTGCCTCACGAACGGCGTGCGGACCGCTATCATCACCAGCGGATGTGACGTCGGCATCCGCTCCGTGTCTGCCCACGGAATCCAGATCGCTCATGCCGGGCGTCTCGCCTCCTCACACCGTTGTCAGGGGAAATATGAGACGGAGATTTCTGCACGCTATTGGCGTGACAACCGTCGGGCTGTCGGTTGTGCTCGGAGCCGGGTGCGGGAGCCCCAGCAGCGGGCCTCCGAAGGTGTCGGACCTGGAGAAGACCAACGTGACGGTGGGCGCCGTGCCCGTCGCCGACGAGGCCGGCCTGTACATCGCCCAGGACCAGGGGCTGTTCGCCGCCGCGGGCCTGCACGTGACGATCGACCCCATCCTCAGCAGCGCCGATGCCACCAAGGGGCAGAACAGCGGCAAGTTCGACATCACTGCGGGAAACGTCGTCTCCTACGTGCAGGATCAGGTGAGCCACCGGTCGGACCTGCAGATCGTCGCCGAGGGCTCGTTGATGCAGCCGGACAACCAGGCGCTGTATACCTTGCCCGGGTCGCCGATCACGAACATAGCCGACCTCAAGGGGCGCCGGATCGGCGTCAACGTGCTGAACAACATCGGCACCCTGCTGATCAGTTCCGTCCTCCAAGAGCACGGCTTGTCGGTCCGCGATGTGCACTTCGTCCCGATTCCGTTCCCCGCGCTGGGGCAGGCCCTGAAGCGGCACGCCATCGATGTAGCCTGGCTCCCCGAGCCGACCGCCAGCGCGAGCGCGGAGAACATGGGCCTGGAGGAGCTCACCGACCTGGACCAGGGCGCGACCGAGGGCTTCCCCGTCGGCTGGTACGTCGCGACGAAGACGTGGGCGAAGAAGTATCCGCGGACGCTGGAGGCGTTCCTCGGCGCCCTCAAGCAAGGTCAGCAGATCGCCGACAGCAGCCGGACCGCCGTGGAGCGGGCGATGGAGAACCTGCCCAAGCCCTATACGGTTTCGCCCACCATTGCCGCCGTCATGTCGATCGAAAACTATCCGCTGAACACCGCGCCGAACATCGACCTGCAAAGGGTCCAGCGGGTGGCCAACGAGATGCTCCAGTTCCACATGCTGAAGACGAAGTTCGAGGTGAGCTCCATGCTGGGCGGAACTTCTGGCTAGCACCCTAGTCAGCCAGCACCCTAATCAGCCGGCACTGAGCAGCGGGAGCCGCTAGTCACGCGGTGATGTCCCTGGTGGAGAAGTTCGCCCACGCGGCGGCCAGGAACACCACGACGTAGACCGCCTGGATCCCGAACCCGCGCTGGATATCCCGCCAGAAGACGGGCTGCCGGAAGAAGTCGATCCAGGCCAGCCAGTACCGGGTCGGCAGGTAGGGCTGGACGACGGTGGCCGCGTTGAGCGTGACCAGCACCTCGCTGGCCACCAGCGCGGCTAGCGCGCCGAGCGCCGAGCCGAGGGCCGAGTCGGTGATCGTGGACAGGAACAGCGCGATCGCGGCCACGCCGAGCATCGACACGGTGATGAAGGCGATCGCTCCCGCGGTCCGTTCGGTCAACTGGAGCAGGCTGAGCGGCGCGCCGGACAGCGACGTGACGGCCCCGCCCGCCGCCTGCCCCGCCGTCGGGGCCTGACCGGCCAGCCCCGGTACCGACCCGCCCGCCGCCCCGCCGGGGACGCCCGGCACCTGCCCGACGGCCGCGGCCTCCGACGGGCCGAGCAGGAAGACCCCGGTGGCGTAGGCCGTGAACGTCACCGCCAGCACCACCAGCAGCACGTACACGATGACCGAGATGAGCTTGGCGACTAGCAGCCTGGTCCGGCTTACCGGGCGGACCAGCAGGTAGCGCAGCGTGCCCCCGGTGGCCTCGCCCGCTATCGAGTCGCCCGCCACGACCGCCACCGCGACCGGCAGGAACACCGGCAGCACGAGCGCCAGCGCGGCCGCCGGGTAGAGCGCCCCGTCCTGCAGCACGGCGGACAGGAACGCGCTGCCCTGGCCGGGCGGCGGGACCAGGTGGGTGACCGTGATGAAGACCGCCACCATGAACGGCAGCGCGCAGGTCAGCACGACGCTGATCCAGGTACGCGGCCGGCGCAGCAGCTTGACCAGCTCGACTGTGATCACGAGATCTGGTCCGATCCGGCCCCGGTCACCGAGAGCACGATGTCCTCCAGCGTGCGCTGCTGCGGGCCGATCGAACTGACCCGCAGTCCGGCGCCGACCAGCCTTGTGTTCAGCGCGGCGGCGTCGGAGTAGCGGACCAGCAGCTGCTGCCCGTCCCGGTGCTCCACCTGCCCGTCGAGCAGCGCCGCCACCCGGTCGGCGTCCGGGGTGTCCACGACGATCCGGCCCGTCGGCGCGCACAGCGCCGCCAGGTCGTCCTGCAGGACCAGCCGTCCGGAGTCCAGGACCCCGACCCTGGTGCACAGCAGCTCGACCTCAGCCAGCAGGTGACTGGACAGGAACACGGTCACCCCGGCGTCGTTCAGCTCGGTGAGGAGCTCCCGCATGTCCCTGATCCCGCGGGGATCCAGGCCGTTGCCCGGCTCGTCCAGGATGAGCAGCCGCGGCCGGCGGATCAGCGCGGCGGCCAGGCCGAGGCGCTGCCGCATGCCCAGCGAGTAGGCCTTGACCGGCCGGC
>DAIOWL010000914.1:0-934 GCA_036758545.1 Streptosporangiaceae bacterium
GCAGGTCAAAGAACGGTCTGGCGCGCTCGCCTCCAAACCGCAGATAAAGGGCCGCGTCCCACATGGTGGTCAATCCTTCTCTGATACCGAGAGACACATGCCGACCTGCTTCCCCTTGTACAGCAGAGCGAGTCTTGACGTCAAGAGATACGCTCTAGTAATGGGCCAGCGCGCCGGTCCCGGCATCGAGCCGACAGCACCGGCGGACTCCGACGCCGAGATCCTTGGCGAGCCGCTGCTGCGGGACGAGGTGGACGACCTGGTCGTCGCGTGGCGGGCGCAGCGGCCCGACCTGGACGTGGAGCCGATGCAGGTGCTCAGCCGGATCTCCCGGCTGGCCCGGCACCTGGACATCGCGCGGCGCGGCGCGTTCGCCGAGCACGGGCTCGAGTCGTGGGAATTCGACGTGCTCTCGGCGCTGCGCCGGCAGGGGCCGCCGTTCCAGCTCACCCCCGGCGCGCTGCTCCGGGCCACGCTGGTCACCTCGGGCACCATGACGAACCGGATCGACCGGCTGATGCGCAAGGAACTCGTCCGCCGGGAACCGGACCCCAGGGACAAGCGGGGGGTGCTGGTCACCCTCACCGATCAGGGCCAGGAGCGGGTGGACGCCGCGCTGGCCGGGCTGCTGCGCCGCGAGCGGGCGCTGCTGGCGGGCCTGGACGACGCCGAGCGCAGGAACCTGGCCGACCTGATGCGGATCCTGCTCGCCCCGTTCGACGCGGCCGAGTAAGGATCAGGCGTCGAGCTCGGCCGCGACGGCGAGCCAGCGTTCTTCGAGGTCGGACTTTTCCGCCTGGGCGGCCTTGAGCTCGGCTTCGGTCGGCGCGGCCGGGGTTTCGCCCGGCTTGAGCGCGGTGACCTTGCTGCCGGGCTTGAGCCGGAACTGGCCTTCGCTCACGACCCGCTCGCCGCCCTTCAGGCCCTCGGTGAT
>DAIOWL010000914.1:944-3291 GCA_036758545.1 Streptosporangiaceae bacterium
TCTCGGCCTGGGCGGCCTTCAGCTCGGCGCCGAGCGCGGTGAGCTTCTCGTAGTCGGTCGCGTTCCCGGCCAGCTCGGCGGACAGGCCGGCCTCGCGGGCCGTCAGCCGGTCCAGCTGGCGTTCGAGGCGCTGCAGTTCCTTGCGCGCGGTGCGCTCCGCCGCGGCCGCGGACCCGGCCTGCGCGGATTCCGCCGGGGACCGGGGCGCGGGCGTGCGGCGGGCGGCCCGGACGCGGTCCAGGTACTCGTCCACCCCGCCGCCGAGGAAGGAGAGCCTGCCGTCACCGAGCAGCGCCACCACGTGCTCGGTCACCCGCTCGAGGAAGTACCGGTCGTGGCTGACCACCACCAGCGTGCCGGGCCAGCCGTCGAGCAGGTCCTCGACCTCGGTGAGCGTCTCGATGTCCAGGTCGTTGGTTGGCTCGTCGAGCAGCAGCACGTTGGGTTCGGTCATGAGCAGCCGGAGCATCTGGACCCGGCGCCGCTCGCCGCCGGACAGGTCGCCGATCGGCGTCCACTGCCGCTCCGCGGTGAAGCCGAGCCGCTCCAGCAGCTGGCCCGCTGACAGCTCGCGGTCGCCCACCTGGATCCGCAGCCGGATCTCCTCCACCGCCTCGCGGACCCGCTGGTCCGGGTCGAGCTCGGCGAGCTCCTGGGACAGGTGGGCCAGCCGCACGGTCTTGCCCCTGACGACCGTGCCCTCCGTGTGCAGCCCGGAGTCGCCTGTCGCCTCGCCGTCGAGCACCCGCAGCAGCGAGGTCTTGCCGCTGCCGTTGACCCCGACGACCGCGACCCGGTCGCCGGGACCGAGACGCCAGGTTACCCGGTTCAGCAGCGAGCGGTCCCCGGCCGATACGGTAACGTCTTCCAGCTCGATGACGGTCTTGCCCAGCCGGGCGGTGGCCAGCCGGGTCAGCTCCACGCTGTCCCGTGGCGGCGGCTCCGCCGCGATGAGCGCGTTGGCCGCCTCGACCCGGAACTTCGCCTTGGTAGTCCGGGCCCGGGCCCCGCGCTGCAGCCAGGCGAGCTCCTTGCGGGCCAGGTTGCGGCGGCGCCGCTCGGCGACTTCCTCGCTGCGCTCGCGCTCGGCCTGGGCGAGCACGTAGGCCGAGTAGCCGCCCTCGGCCGAGTGCACCTGGCCCCGGTCGACTTCCCAGGTCCGCTCGCAGACCGTGTCCAGCAGCCAGCGGTCGTGGCTGACCACGATGACCGCGCAGCCTCTATCGCGCAGGTGGCGGCCGAGCCAGTCGATCGCCTCGATGTCCAGGTGGTTGGTCGGCTCGTCGAGCAGCAGCACGTCACGCTCGGCCACCAGCAGCGAGGCGAGCGCGACCCGCCGCCGCTCGCCGCCGGACAGCTGCCCGGCCGGCGCGTCCAGGCCGATCCCGGGCAGCAGCTCGGTCACGATCCCGCGCGCCCGGGGGTCGGCTTCCCACGGGGTGGGCGACGCGCCGGACCCGAACACGATCTCGCCGACCGTTCCGCTCAGCTGGTCGGCCTGCGGCAGGTAGCCGAGTCGCAGGCCGGCGGTCATCGCCACCCGGCCGGAGTCGGGCGTCACCAGGCCGGCCAGCAGCGCGAGCAGGGTGGACTTCCCGGCGCCGTTGCGGCCCACCACCCCCACCCGGTCCCCGGCGGACACGCCGAGCGAGACGCCGTCGAGCAGCGTGCGGTGCGCGTACGCCTTGGCCGCCTTCTCCAGGCTGATCAGGTTCACCGCGGCCCGGTCACCGAAGCGCCGGAGACGATGGCAGCGCCGGGCACCGGCCCGCTGGCCCGGGCCACCGACCGGCACACGCCCGCGCCGGACAGCGACGCGGCCAGGTCGAGGGCGCGGTCCGCGCTGGCGGCCAGGAACACGCACGTCGGTCCCGAGCCGGACACCAGCGCGCCGAGCGCGCCCAGTTCCAGCCCGGCGGCCAAGGTCTTGCGCAGCGCCGGGAACAGCGACAGCGCGGCCGGCTGCAGGTCGTTGCTCAGCGCCCGGCCGACCAGCCGGGCATCGCCCGAGCGCAGCGCCGACATGAGGGCGGGATCCAGCCCGGGTTCGGCCGGGGCCTGCTCGCGCGCGCGGGCCCGCTGCCGGTCCAGCGCCGCGTAGACCTCGGGCGTGGACAGGTGGCCGTCGGCGAACGCGAGCACCCAGTGGTACTGGGTCGCCGGGGCCAGCGCGGGCGTCAGCTGCTCGCCCCGGCCGCGGCCCACCGCGGTCCCGCCGAGCAGCGCGAAGGCCACGTCGCTGCCCACCCGCGCGGCGATCTCGGCGAGCTGCGGCGGGCCGAAACCGCCGGCCCAGAGCTCGTTGCAGGCGACCAGCGCCGCGGCCGCGTCGCCGCTGCCGCCGGCC
>DAIOWL010000915.1:0-3290 GCA_036758545.1 Streptosporangiaceae bacterium
TGCCTGCGGCGCGTTGCCGCGCACCTGCCGCTGGGTGATGTCGTATTCCTCGGTGAGCAGCCCGGCCGGGCCGCACGAGGCCCGGTTGCGCTCGAACCAGCGGGCCGCCTCGACCTCCCGGCCTTGCTGATGCAAGGCCAGCGCCGTGGCGAAACCACACAGCAGGAAGGCGCCTTCGGCCGCCCCGAGAGGCCGCTCGTCCGGGCGGTACCGGTACATGTACCCGTCGCAGCCCAGCTCGGCGTGCACCGCGTCCAGGGTGGCTAGCGCCCGCGGATCGTCAGCCGGCATCGCTGCGCGCAAGGCCGGAAACAACAGCGCGGCATCGGCCCGGTCATCGTCGGGAGCCCGCTGCCAGCGGCCGGACGGGTGCAGGCAATCGGCCGTGACCTCGGCGAGCAGGGCGTCGGCGAAGCCGCTCCAGGCCGCGCCCTGACCCGCCGGGGCGACCGCGGCGGCCGCCCGCAGGCCGGCCACGCAGGTCAGCCGGGAATGCGCCCAGCGATGCTCGCCCAGTTCCCAGATCCCGGCGTCGGGATCGCGGTGCCGTTCCCTGATCGCCGCGACGGCCACCTCCACGGCCCGCCAGTGGTCCTGGTCCAGCCGGTCGTGCCGGGCCGCCGCGGCCAGCAGCATCAGCGTCTCGCCGAAGGCGTCCAGCTGGAACTGCTTGTTGACCCAGTTACCCACTTTGGCCGAGCTGCCCGGGTAGCCGGGCAGGTGCAGCCGCCGCTCATCGGGCACCGGGCCGCCGCTGACCGTGTAAGCCGGCTTGAGCTGGGGCCCGTCCGCCAGGATCCGCTCGGTGACGAACCCGACCGCGGAATCGAGCAGCGGGTAGGGCCCGGCCGCCGCGACCGCCTGGCCCGCGAAGCACTGATCACGGATCCAGGCGTACCGGTAGTCGTAGTTGCGTCCTTCCTCGGCCCGCTCGGGCAGGCTCATCGTCGCCGCGGCGGCCATGCCGCCGCCTGAGCTGGTGAGGCCGCGCATGACGGCGTAGGCATGGCGGGCGTCGCGATCCGCGATGGTGCCAGGTAGCTGGGGCACTGCCTGCTCCCAGGCCGTTTCGGTCGCCGGCCAGGTCAGGTCCGGATCGGCGGGTCCTTCCCTCAGCGGGCGGTCGGAGATCTCCAGGACGAGGTCGTGGTGGCGGCCGGCCGGGACCGTGATCATGGCGTGCAGGCCGCCGCCGCGCCGCCGCGCCGTGGCGGGTATCCCGGACCAGCGCAGGTACAGCGGCCCGCAGCGGGCGGTCCACACGCCGTTCCGGCGGGAGTCCTGGCGGGGCCGGTGCTGGCCGAATCCGGCCCGCGGGTCGAGGAACACCCGGACCCGAGTGTCGCCGTCGATAGCCAGGATGCGGCGCAGGGCTACCGCCGTGTGCGGGTCGCCTGGCATGCTCAGCGCCTCGCGGCACTCGATTTCCTGAGTCGTGGTGACCCACCGGCTGCGCCAGATCAGGGTGCCCGGCTCGTAGTAACCGCCCCACACGAAGGAAGGCTCGGCCGGGGTCACGGCGTACACTCCGGCCCCGCCGATCAGCGTGGAAAATACCGCGTCGGAATCCCAGCGTGGCGCGCACATCCAGGCGAAGTCGCCGCGCGGGCCGACCAGGATCCCTCGCTCGCCGTCGGCCAGCAGCGCATACTCCGAGAGCACGTGGAGCGGGAACTCCATGGAACTCCTCCCAGGCCTGTTCCTTTGTCGTGCTGGTCCTAGTCGTTCTGGCCAGGGAGGATTTCCCGGGCCTTGGTGAGGATGCCTTCCTTGAGCACGCTCCAGCCGTCGGGGTCGCCCTTGAGCAGCGCGGTGGCGGCATCCTTGGCCTGCTGGAAGGTGGCGTGCGGCGGGATGGGCGGGACGGACGGGTCGGTGCGCACGTCCAGGAGGGTGGGACGGGTAGCGGTCAGCGCCTGGTCCCAGGCCGCGCCTAGCTGGCCCGGGTCGTCGACGGTGATCGCGTTCAGGCCCAGGCTGCGGGCGAACCCGGCGTAGTCGACGTCGGGGAGTTGCTGGGATTCCACGAACTTGGGCGCGCCTTCCATCGCCCGCATTTCCCAGGTGACCTGGTTCAGGTCGTTGTTGTGCAGCACCGCGACGATCAGCCGCGGGTCGGACCACTGCTCCCAGTAGTGCTTGATGGTGATCAGCTCGGCCAGGCCGTTCATCTGCATGGCGCCGTCTCCGGCGAACACGATGACGGGCCGCTCCGGGTGACCGAACTTGGCGCCGATGCCGTACGGGACCCCCGGGCCCATGGTGGCCAGGGTGCCGGACAGCGATCCGCGCATGTCGCCGCGGAACTTCAGCTGGCGTGCGTACCAGTTCGCGGACGAGCCGGAATCCGCGGCGACGATAGCGTTCACCGGCAGCCGAGTGGACAGCTCGCGGAACAGCAGCATCGGGTTGACCGGGTCGGCTTCGACCTCGGCTTCGGCGTCCATCGACTGCCACCAGCGCGCTACCCCGGCTTCGATGCCTTCCCGCCAGGACCGGTCTTCCTGGCGCTTGAGGTTCGGGATCAGGGCGCGCAGGGTGGCGGCGGCGTCGCCGACGAGGTTGACCTCGTTGGGGTAGCGCATCCCGATGAACTTGCCGTCGATGTCGATCTGGACCCCCCGGGCCTGATCGAAGGCCGGCAGGAACTGCGTGTAGGGGAAACTCGAGCCGACCGTCAGAAGGGTGTCGCAGTTCATCATCATCTCGTAACTCGGCCGGGTGCCGAGCAGCCCGATCGAGCCGGTTACGTACGGCAGCTCGTCGGACAGGACGTCCTTGCCGAGCAGCGGCTTGGCCACTCCGGCGCCGAGCAGCTCGGCGATCTCCTCAAGCTCGCGCCGCGCGCCGCGGGCGCCCTGCCCGGCTAGGATAGCTACCTTCGTCCCGGCGTTGAGGACCTCGGCGGCGCGCAGGATCGCCTCGTCGTGCGGCGCAGCGACCGGCCACTCGGTGCCGATCGAGGAGGGCACCATCTTGAACGCATGCGTCGGCGCGGAGTACTCCAGCTCCTGCACGTCAGCCGGGATGATGATGGCGGTCGGCGCCCGTTCGGCCATGGCGACCCGGATCGCCCGGTCCAGCACGTTGGGCAGCTGCTCAGGCACCATGACCATCTGCACGTAGTCGCTGGCCACGTCCTTGAACAGGGACAGAAGGTCGACTTCCTGCTGGTAGGAGCCGCCCATGGCGCTTCGGTTGGTCTGCCCCACAATCGCCACCACCGGTACGTGGTCCAGCTTGGCGTCATAGAGGCCATTGAGCAGATGGATGGCTCCCGGGCCCGACGT
>DAIOWL010000916.1:0-3287 GCA_036758545.1 Streptosporangiaceae bacterium
GGGCCGTCCACCAGGCCGGCCGGGGCGAACAGCCAGCCCTTGCCGTCGGCCTGCAGGATGAACGGGTCCACGCCGGAGATCGCGGCCACCCCGGTGGCGCCGTCAGGCGGCCGGTAGGACGGCGGCCGGTCGGCGACGAAATCCGCGTTGTCGTGGCCGGTCCACCGGCCCGCGTCCGCGTCCCACCAGACCAGCGCCTTGCGCTCGCTCCACGGCTTGCCGTCGGGATCGGCGGAGGCCCGGTTGTACAGGATCCGCCGGTTCAGCGGCCAGGCCCAGCCCCATTCCGGTGCCACCCAGCTCTGCTCGGATCCCGGCTTGCGCCGGGCCGCCTGGTTCACGCCGTCGGCGCGGACCCCGCAGTAGATCCAGCAGCCGCAGGCGGTCGACCCGTCGTCCTTGAGCTGCACGTACGACGACAGCGGCTTCCCGTCGGCGTCCCAGCCGTTGACCTCGGCCAGCACGGCCTCGGCCGACGGCTCGGCCAGCGGCCCCTCGACCGGGTAGTCCCAGGTGAGGTCCTGCACCGGCCGGTCCATCTCGTCGGCTGAAGCGGCGAGCTTCTCCCGGATGCGGCGGCCGAGGTGGTAGGCGAACCACAGGTCGCTGCGCGCGTCCCCGGCCGGCTCGACCGCCTCGTGGTGCCACTGCAGCATCCGCTGGGTGTTGGTGAACGAGCCGTTCTTCTCAGTGTGCGCGGCGGCGGGCAGGAAGAACACCTCAGTGCCGATGTCCTCGGTCCGCATCTCCCCGGTCTCGATCTCCGGGCCGTTCTGCCAGAACGTGGCGCTCTCGATCAGGACCAGGTCGCGGACCACCAGCCAGTCCAGGGCGGCCAGGCCGAACCGCTGCATCCGGCCGTTGGCCGAGCCGACCGCCGGGTTCTCGCCGAACAGGAAGTAGCCCGGGCACTCGCCGGCGATCTGGGCGGCCACGGTCTCGTAGGTGCTGTGGCTGCCGGTCAGCCGGGGCAGGTAGTCGTAGCAGAAGTCGTTGTCGGCCGTGGCCGCCTCGCCCCACCACGCCTTCAGCAGGCTGACCATGTAGCTGCCCATGTCGGCCCAGAAGCCCTTGTCCGTGCTCTCCGCGTCCACGTAGGTCGCGAGATCCTCGTTCCCGTGCACGTGCGGGGTGGGCAGGTAGCCGGGGAGCAGGTCGAACAGGGTGGGGATGTCGGTGGAGCCCTGGATCGAGGCGTGCCCGCGCAGGGCCAGGATGCCGCCGCCGGGCCGGCCGATGTTGCCGAGCAGCAGTTGGAGGATGGCCGCGGTGCGGATGTACTGCGCGCCGACCGTGTGCTGCGTCCAGCCGACACTGTAGACAACAGCCGTGGTCCGTTCGGGTCCCGAGTTCTCGGTGACCAGCTCGCAGACCCGCGCGAATGCCTCCGGCGGCACCCCGCAGGCCTGCTCGACCATGTCCGGGGTGTACCGGGCGAAGTGCCGCTTCAGCACCTGGAACACGCAACGCGGGTCCTGCAGCGTCTCGTCCCGGTCCGGGTCGCGGTGCGCCGCGGCACCGCCCGAGCCGTGCGCCTCGCCGCGGGCCGCCTGGCGGACCTGGCGATGCTCGGACCCGTGGTCAGCGTCCGGCTCTCCGGGCCTGTCCCGGTCCCCCGCGGCGGCGGACACCTCGGCGCCCTGGTAGCGCCAGGTCTCGAAGTCGTAGGTGCGGTGCTCGCGGTCCAGGCCGGAGAACACCCCGTCCAGGTCCTCGGTATCGGCGAAGTCCTCGGTCAGCAGCGTGGCCGCGTTGGTGTAGTTGAGCACGTAGTCGCGGAAGTACTTCTCGCTGGACAGGACGTAGTTGACGATCCCGCCGAGGAACACGATGTCGGACCCGGCCCGCAGCGGCACGTGCAGGTCAGCCAGCGCGCTGGTGCGGGTGAACCGCGGGTCGACGTGGATGACCGTGGCACCGCGCGCCTTGGCCTCCATCACCCACTGGAACCCGACCGGGTGACACTCGGCCATGTTCGAGCCCTCGATCAGGATGCAGTCGGCGTTGGCCAGGTCCTGCTGGAACGTTGTCGCGCCGCCGCGGCCGAAGCTAGTCCCCAGACCGGGGACGGTGGAGGAGTGTCATATCCGCGCCTGGTTCTCGATCTGGATCGCGCCCAGCGCGGTGAACAGCTTCTTGATCAGGTAGTTCTCTTCGTTGTCCAGGGTGGCGCCGCCGAGGCTGGCGAACCCGAGGGTGCGCCGGGTCCGGTCGCCGTCCACCTCCCACTGCCAGCCACGCCGGCGGGCGGCCAGGACCCGGTCCGCGATCATGTCCATGGCGGTGTCCAGGTCCAGGTCTTCCCACTTTGTCCCGAACGGTCGGCGGTATCTCACCATGTACTGCCGGGAGTCTCCCGTGGTGAGCTGCAACGACGCCGAGCCCTTGGGGCAGAGCCTGCCCCGGCTGACCGGGGAGTCCGGGTCGCCCTCGATCTGGGTGACCTTCCCGTCCTGCACGAATACGTTCTGGCCGCAGCCGACCGCGCAGTAGGGGCAGATGGATTTGACCACCGCGTCGGCGGTGCTCGTTCTGGCTACGCGGGAGCGGTCGCTCTTGGCCGCGGCGCCGAGGCCGCGGCGGTCGGTCCCGGTCAGCTGCCGGTAGACCGGCCACGACCCGATCCAGCTCCGCCGCCTTTCCACGGTGCTCGCGTACCCTTCCGTGTCGGGGTGAACCGCCTCCCTCCCATTATTTCCCACGCTACGATCGCTGCGGCGCAGGAGGGTAGGGGAAACTGGTGATCGTGATCGTGGCCGGCGTCTCCGGCAGCGGCAAGACAACCGTGGGCGCCCTGCTGGCAGGCCGCCTCGGCTGGCGGTTCGCCGACGGCGACGACCTTCACCCGGCCGCGAACGTGGCGAAGATGCGGGCCGGGATCCCGCTCACCGACACCGACCGCCGGCCCTGGCTGCGGGCCATCGCGGTCTGGATGGACGAGTGCATCGGGCGGGGCGAGGACGCCGTCGTCGCCTGCTCGGCGCTCAGGCGGCGCTCCCGGGACCTGCTACTGGACGGACGTCCCGCGGCCCGGATGGTCTTCCTGGCCGTGGACCGCGAGGTGCTGGTCGGCCGGCTGGCGGCCCGGCACGGGCATTTCTTCCCGGAGAAACTGCTCAGCTCACAGTTCGACGCCTTGGAGCCGCCCGCGCCGGACGAGCGCGTGCTGACCGTGGTCCCGGCGGACACCCCTGCCGCCACGGTGGACTCGATCATCGCTGTAATCTGGCCGGGGCAGGACGGTGACCATGAAGCTGAAGCTTGACCTGCACGACATCTACAACCGC
>DAIOWL010000917.1:0-3286 GCA_036758545.1 Streptosporangiaceae bacterium
CACAACTACTACATCGACCTGCGCATCGCGCTGCCGATGCGGTGGGCCTGCCAGGGCATCGCGGACCGGATCGGCGCGGACCACCAGGACGACACGCTGTACCTGTTCTGGGAAGAGATCATGGACGTGTCGGCCGGGCGCAGGCCCTACGACGCCGGGCTGCGTAGCCTGGTCGAGCAGCGCAAGCAGTACTTCGACTACTGGCTGCAGCGGCGGCCGTCCCTGCCCAAGGTGGTCGGCACCATCCCGGAGTCGGTCAACGACCCGATCCTGATCGAGATCTTCGGCCTGAACAGCCATTTCCTGCGGGCCGTGGAGGCAGTCAGCTCCGGCGCGCAGGTCAAGACGCTGACCGGGGTACCCGCCTCCAAGGGCACCGGCCGGGGGATCGCCCGCGTCCTGCACAACGCCGACGAGCTGCACCGGCTCAGCCCGGGCGAGGTGCTGATCTGCGAGTCCACCTCGCCGAACTGGACCCCGGCCTTCGCCAAGATCGCCGCCTGCGTGTGCGACGGCGGCGGCACCCTGTCGCACGCGGCCATCGTCGGACGCGAGTACGGCGTGCCCACGGTGACCGCGGTCGGGCTGGCCACGATGGTCATCGCCGATGGGGACGAGGTAGAGGTGGACGGGACCAGCGGACGGGTCACAGTGCTCAAGCAGGCACCGAACGGGCAGGGCTGATCGCCTATGCCGCCCGCCATCGCCTGGGTCGACGAGGTCGCCCCCGATGAGGCGATCTCGGTCTGCGGCGCCAAGATGGGCCGCCTCGCCGAACTGCTCCAGGCGGGCGTGAGCCTGCCCAAGGGGTTCACCGTCACGGTCGAGGCGTTCCGGCGGCACTGGGAGCACGCGGGCCTGGACGACGTGGCCGACGCAGCGCTGGGCGGGCTCGGTGCCGATGCCGGGCCCGCCGAGATCGAAGCGGCCGCCGGCGCCATCCGGGCCGAACTGGCAGGCCGGGACCTCGGCGCGGACCTGGCCGCGCTGATCGGCGACGCGTACGAGGAGCTGAGCTCGCGCTGCTTCGAGATCAACGTCCCGACCGCGGTGCGCAGCTCGGCCATTGGCGAGGACTCCGGCACGGCCAGCTTCGCCGGGATCTTCGACACCTACCTCGGGGTGTCAGGGCAGGACCGGGTGCTCGACGCGGTCCGGGCGTGCTGGGCCAGCCTGTTCAACACGCGCGCGGTGGCCTACCGGCTGCGGGCGGGCACGCACCACCGCGACATGCCGATGGCCGTCGGCGTCATCGAGCTGATCCACGCCCGGGCCTCCGGGGTGGCATTCTCGGCCCACCCGGTCACCGGGAAGACCGACCGCGTGGTCATCGAGACCAGCTGGGGCTGGGGCGAGGCCGTCGTCCAGGGCCTGGTCACGCCGGACCATGCCGAGGTCGGCAAGGCCGACGGCCGGGTGCTGAAGTACCAGGTGGCGGACAAGACCGTGGTGTCCGCGTTCGACTACGCCGTCGGCCGCGTGATCGAGACGGAGATGCCGGCCCGGCTGGTCAGCCGGCGCGTCCTCGACGAGGAGCAGATCGCGGCGATCACCGACGCGGTGCTCGCCGTCGAGCGTCACTACGGCTATCCCGTGGACGTGGAGTGGGTTCTCGACCGGCACCGCCGCGAGGGCGAGCCGGTCTGCGTCGTCCAGGCCCGCCCGGTCACGGTCACCGCCCCCCAGACCGCCCCCACCGAGTGGAACCCGGCCGCCATGGCGGCAAAATATGTGTTCGGAGGTAACTGATGCACGTCCTGACCGTTTGTTACGGCCACCCCACGGACCCGGCCGCGTTCGACGCCTACTACACCTCGACCCACGCGCCGCTGGCCGAGAAGATCCCCGGCATGACCAGCTTCACCTACCGCCACTGCGAGTCCCTCGACGGCTCGCAGCCGCCGTACTACCTGATCGCCGAGCTCAGCTTCCCCTCCCGGGAGGCGATGAACGCCGCCCGGGCCACACCCGAGAGCCAGGCCGCGGGCGCCGACGTGCCGAACTTCGCCACCGGCGGCGTCACCATGTTCGTCGCCCGCGACTGAGCGCAGCGATCCGAAGGAGCCAGCGGCCTAGAGATCGAATAGGAATGCAGCGGCCAGGTGTCCGAAGGCGCGCGGGCCCGCGACTGACCATTCAGGGGATGTCCGCGCTTCGCTGGAGAGCTAGTGTTTCGCACGCCCGCGACTTGAGCGCCCGTGATACGTGCTGAGGGAGCTGCTTGTGTCGAGGAGGGAACCGGGTGCGGGGATGGTGCCGGTCGTGCGCGCCGAGCTGGTCACCCGGGACATGGAAGTCATCGCCGAGCTGATCAGCCACCTGTGGGCCGAGCGCCGGGCGCGGTTCCGCTGCGAGGACCCGGGCCGGGTCAGCGCAAGCGTGCGCTCGGCGGTCGCGGGCGGGCTGAGCGCGGGCCTGGTCCGTTTCGGCGGCTTTGACTACGACGCCGAGATCAGCTCCGGTAACGGCCCGTACGCGGCGGCTGTGCTGCAGGGGGCCGGGATGATTACCGCACCCCGGGAACATCTGCGCTTCACCCGCGGTGGTGCGTTCATGCTTCCCGCCGGACCGCCCTGCGCGACGACAATGCGCGATGCCGGGTACGCGCTGATACAGGTCCCGTGGCCGGTCGCGGCCGCGCTGGCAGCAGAGACGGCGGGCCTGCCCGCGGCGGGCCTGCGGTTCGAGTCGATCGCCCCGGTCTCCCCGGCCCGGCGGGCCCTGTGGTCCGGGACGGCGGCGTACCTGTGCCACGAGCTGGTCAGCTCGGCCACGGCCGAGATCAGCCCGCTGATGGCCGGCGAGATGACCCGGCTGGCCGCCGCGGCGATGCTGGAGACCTTCCCCAGCACCGCCATGACCACCCCTTACCTGCCCGGGCCGGGACGGGTGCCGCCCGCCGCGGTGCGCCGCGCCGCCGCGTTCATCGACGCCCACGCCGGCCAGCCCATCACCCTGGCCGACATCGCCGCCGCAGCGGGCGCGACCGGCCGGGCGCTGCAGTACGCGTTCCGCCGCCACTACGACACCACCCCGACCGGCTACCTGCGCCAGGTCCGGCTCGAACACGCCCACCGGGACCTGCTGGCCGCCGCCCCGGCTGACGGCACCACCGTCGCCGCCATCGCCCGCACCTGGGGCTGGGCCAGCCCGGCCGGGTTCACCGCCGCCTACCGGCGCCGGTACGGCCAGCCGCCCGGCCAGACCCTGCGCACCTGACCCATCCCCCGCCAGGAGGTACCCGATGACCGCCACGCCATGGCCCGGCCCGCAGCGGCACGAGTTC
>DAIOWL010000918.1:0-3285 GCA_036758545.1 Streptosporangiaceae bacterium
CGGCCGCCCCTGACACCCCCACCCCGGCCGCCCCTGGCACCCCCGCCCCGGCCGAGCTCGTGCTGGTGCGCAACCGCGGCGCGGCGACCCGCTCCTTCCCGGCCGCCCCGGTGCCATCCGCGGGCGGAGACCGGGCCAGGTTCAGCGCCGTCGTCCCGCTCGGCGACCTGGCTGGCGCGACCGACGTGGTGGACCGGGTCGGCCGGGTGGCCGGCGACGACGGGATGGCCTGGGACGTCTACCTCAAGCGGCCCGGCCGTGCCCGGGTCAGGGTGGCGTGGCCGGACGGCATGGCGGAGACCAGGCACCTGTTCGGCGCACGGGAGGCCGTGGCCGGCCAGAGCCGCTACGGTGACTTTGTGATATCAGAACGTGCGCCCCGGCCGGTGATCGACGAGCACGAATGGCAGCCCGGCGGGCGCCTGGTGCTGCGCGGCAGCTTCCTGGGGGCCGGCCTGATCCCCGGGACCGGCGACCGGCACGAGACCGTGCTGCGCCGGATCGGGTCCGCCGACTCGCACGTGATCGGCTTCGCGGCCGACGGCGAGCGGTTCAGCATCGAGGCCGCCCTGGACCAGATGCCGTTCTTCGGCTCGGCCATCCCGCTGCGGGACGGCGAATGGAACCTGTACGTCCGCCCGGCCGGCGGCGGGCCGGACACGCTGGCCGAGATCAAGTACGACCACGACAAGCTGGGCGATGTTACCGGCCAGCGGATCACGGTCGGCCGCAAGCAGTACCGGCTGCTGGTCACCGGCCACAACGACCCGGTGATCACCGCCGAGCCGCAGCTGCGCCGGGTGGAGCAGGGCAACTTCGGCCAGCGGGCGCTGCGCCGCGGGTTCTACCCCGCGATGCTGCGCAGCGCCCCGGTCCGCGACGCGGTCTTCTTCGTCAGCTGGAAGGGCAAGAGCTGCGCGGACAACCCGCTCGGCATCGCCGAGGAACTGCGCCGCCGCGGCGATGACCGCGAGCACCTGTGGGCCATCACCGACTGGTCGGTGCCGGTGCCCGAGGGCGGCACCGGGGTGCTCCGCGGCACCGAGGAGTACTACGAGGCGCTGGCCCGGTCGAAATACCTGATCTCCAACGACGACATGCAGCTCCCGTTCCGCAAGCGGGACGGCCAGTTCTACGTGCAGACCTGGCACGGCACGCCGCTGAAGCGGATCGGCTTCGACATCACCAACCCGCAGTTCATCAGCGGGACGGCGTACTTCGACCACCTCGCCAGGGACGTGGCGCAGTGGGACCTGCTGCTCTCGCCCAACCCGTTCAGCACCCCGATCATGCGCGGGGCGTTCCGCTACGAGGGGGAGATCGGCGAGTACGGGTACCCGCGCAACGACCTGCTGTGCCGCGGCACGGCAGAAATGGCCGCGCGGGTCAGGGACCGGCTCGGGCTGCCCGCCGGGAAGCGGGTGGTGCTGTACGCGCCCACCTGGCGGGACAACCAGGTGTACGCCAACGGCCGCAGGTACCGGTTCGACATGCGCCTGGACCTCGAGCGGGCCTGGCGCGAACTCGGCGAGGACCACGTGTTCCTCATCCGCGGGCACCACCACATGGCCGATGACGTGCCCGCCGGGATGCGGGACGGCTTCGCGTTCAACGTCACCGCCTACCCCGATATCACCGAGCTCTACCTGGTGTCCGACGTCCTGGTCACCGACTACTCCTCGGCCATGTTCGACTACGCGGTGACCGGCCGGCCGATCCTGTTCTTCACGTACGACCTGGCCGAATACCGCGACAGCCTGCGCGGCTTCTACTTCGACTTCGAAGCGGAGGCGCCCGGCCCGCTCCTGCCCGACTCGGCCGGCGTGATCGAGGCCATCCGGGACGTCGACACTGTGGCCGCCGAGCATCGCGACGCCTATCAGCGTTTCACGGCCCGTTTCTGCTCCCTGGACGACGGCAAGGCCGGCGCCCGCGTCTGCGACCGCGTATTCGCCCCCTGACCGGCTGGACTCCGTCCCCACCCGTGTCCCCGTCCCGTCTCCGGTACCGTGGTCCGCTGATCCACCCCCATCGCCCGGCGGAGGCCCCGCCCGTATCAGGTACCACAAGCATGCACAGCCCCAGTGATTGCGTGACGCTACACCCCTGATGAGGGGTGTTTCGGCACTCAATGATCCGCCCCTCCGCGGTGGCCTGCCCCGGGCGGGGGCTGGGGTGACTGCTGATGCGGCCCGCCGGGCGGCGGCCAGGATCGTGGACACTTTCTCTCCCCGGATCGCGGGCTCTGGCGCATATGACGTGATGCTCGCGGCTGTCGTGCCAGCCCGGGTAGCGAGGGCCGGGGCACACAGCCCCCGGAAGATGGGGGTAGGGGCACACAACACCCGTACCGCCCGCGGACGGCAGTGGCCGGTGGTGCCTGTGAGGCGGGTGGGGACTGCCTAACGGCCGATAGACGTTATCGTCCCGAAGTCACGTGGCGCGCGACTGCCCGGAGCGCGTGTGACGAGGGAACCGACTGAGCGGAGCCGAAGTTAAGAGAACATAAACGGTGGCCGCCTCCTGCGTACCGGCTGGATAGCCTGGGAGCAGGGCGCCATCTGGCCTGGGGCGGGCGCCCGGGAAGGACAACCGTGGCGGACACCGACATCGGGTCACCAGAGCCGCCCACGACGTTCGCGGAGCCAGAGGACGTCGCGGCCGGCCCGGCACCGGGCCGGGTCCCTGGCGCGGGGATCTGGCGGCGCCGGCGGGGCTGGCTGATCGTGGCCGTTCCCGCCGCCGTCTCGCTCGTGCTGGGCGGATACCAGATCGGCGGCCCTTCGCTCTGGCGGGACGAGGCGTATACCAGGGACGCGATCGCACGCCCGTTCGGCCAGATCTTCGTCCTGCTCGGCCACCAGGACGCGGTGCACGGCGCCTACTACCTGCTCATGCACGTGATCGCGGCGGCGCTGGGCACCTCCGCCACCGCGCTGCGGTTCCCCTCGCTGTGCGCCATGGTCATCGCGACCGGGTTTGTCGCGGCCACCGGCCGCCGGGCGGCCACCCTGGCGCTGGCCCCGGACGCCGGGCGGAACGGTCGCGGGCTGGACGTCCCCGCGCTGACCGGGTTGTTCTCCGGCCTGCTGTTCGCCACCGCGCCGTACATGACCTACTACGCGCAGATGGCCAGGTCGTACGCGATCGAGACGATGTTCGCCGTGATCGCCTCCTACCTGCTGCTGCGGGCCTGGCCCGACGGCCGCTGGCGGTGGTGGCTGGGGTACGCCGCGGCGGTGGCGCTGACCGGCCTGTTCAACATCTTCGGGCTGCTGATCGTGG
>DAIOWL010000919.1:0-1072 GCA_036758545.1 Streptosporangiaceae bacterium
GTTGGTCCGCCGAGCCGCCGGAGCAGTTGCTCGCGCCTGGCTTCCAGCTGGTCGATCAGCGCCTCCTGCTCCTCGGCGGCCTCGATGAGCGCCGAGCGTTCGGCGGCATCGGTTGGCTCTTCATCCCGATCGCCGATGCGCCGTCGCAGGTCGACAGCTGTCTTCCGGAGCCGCGCTAGGTCTTCCTCGACGAGCCGGAGCTCTTCGGCGAGCTCGGCGGTGGTCATGGCTGGCTGTCCCCCGCGTCCCCCGTCTCGGCCGTAATCATCGGCTCACCTCACCCCGCAGGCGGCTGCACGGCCCTGGTGATGGCCTTGATCTCCTCGGGGCCGAGGTCGATGCTGGCGGCCGCGATGTTCTGCTCGACGTGGTCCGGGTCGCCGGATCCGGGGATCGGCAGGACCTGCGGCGAGCGGGTCAGCAGCCAGGCCAGGGCCACCTGCCGCTCGCTCACCCGGTGCCGCCGGGCCGCGGCCAGGACCGCGGGGATGGCCCCGGTCTCCTCGATCGGCGCCCACGGCAGGAACACCAGCATCTGCTGGTCGCACAGGTCTAGTATCGGCTCGGCGGACCGGTCGGCCACGTTGTACCGGTTCTGCACTGACACCACCGCGGTCACCCGCTCGGCCTCCCGGAGCTGATCCTCGGTGACGTTCGACACCCCGATATGGCGGATCTTGCCCTCGTCCTTCAGCTCGGCCAGCGCGCCGATCGACTCGGCGATCGGCACCTTCGGGTCGGGCCGGTGGAACTGGTACAGGTCGATCCGGTCCATCCGCAGCCGGGCCAGGCTGCCCTCGCACGCCCGCCGCAGGTGCTCCGGGCGGCCGTCAGGCACCCACTGCCCCGGCCCCGGCCGGGTCAGGCCGCCCTTGGTCGCGATGACCAGCTCCTCCGGATACGGGTACAGGGTCTCCGCGATCAGCTTCTCGCTGACCTCGGGTCCGTAGGAGTCCGCGGTGTCGATGAACGTGACGTCGAGCGCCACCGCCCGCCGCAGCGCTTCCCTGGCCCGGTCCCGGTCGGGCGGGTCACCCCAGATGCCCGGGCCGGTGATCCGCATCGCGCCGAA
>DAIOWL010000919.1:1172-3283 GCA_036758545.1 Streptosporangiaceae bacterium
AGCACTACGCTGTCCGCGGGTATTCGAAGGCTTCGCTCGGCAACGTTCATGATTTCCTCGCTCGCATGCGGATCGCGGCGCCTCGCCGCGGGTTATGGTTACACCGCGAACGGATACGTCTCCGGTGCTTCACCCTCCTGCCAGCGCGCGGTTCGCTCCAGCGGCTCGATCGCCCGGGTCTCATCGATGTGGATCACCGCGTCGAACTGGTCCGCGAGCCGGGCCCGGAAATAATGGCTCTGGCGCTCGGTTTCGGGCCGGTAGATCACCCCGATCGCCCGCTCCAGGCGCGCCGAACGCAGCGCATCGGCCGACCCCGATGCGGCGCCGAAGCGGAGCATGAACGCCTTTTCCCCCACCTCGTGCAGCAACTCCTCGACGCTGTCGGGGAGCGCCGGCCGCACCGATTTCCGCTCGGCGGGCCCCTCCCAGTCGCTGGCCGCCGTGACCGTTCCGGTATAGGTGGTGAAGCCGATCAGCCGGCAGTCGGCAGGGTGTCGCTCGCGGACCAGCTGGCCGACGTTGAGCTCGCCGCGGGCCGCGGTCTCGGTGGCCCGGGCGTCACCGAGGTGGGAGTTGTGCGCCCACACCACGATTTTCGCGGGTGCGCCCCGCTGCCGGGTCAGATGGCCGGCGAGCGCGTCCAGGGTGTCGGCCATGTGGCGGTCACGCAGGTTCCAGGACGAGGCGCGCCCGCTGAACATCGTGCGGTAGTACTCCTCCGCCGCCCGCACCGTCCGCGCATTCTGCTCGGTGTAGAACAGCTCGTCCTCGGCCATCAGCCCGTCCCGCCGCGCGTATTCCACGGCGTGGCGCTGCAGGTCGACGAGCTGCGCGACCACTTCTCGCTCACACTCCTCGCCGGCGCCGAACGCCGCCGCGAAGCCGTAGACCTGGGCATCGTCGTCGCTGAACTGGTCGAAGCAGGCGTAACGCTTCCGGGCGCGGTCTGCGGCAGCCGGGTCGACTCGGTCCAGGTAGGAGATGACCTCGTGGACCGAACGGTACAAGCTATAAAGGTCCAGGCCGTAGAACCCCGCCTTGGCCCGCTCGTCGTGGCCGGACCGTCCGTTGTGCTCACGCAGCCAGCCCACGAAATCCAGCACGGCCGCGTTACGCCACATCCAGGTCGGGAAACGCTCGAATCCTCGCAATGCCTCCTCGGCGGTCGCGTCGTCCCCGCCGCCACGGACATACCGGTTCACCCGGTAGGCATCGGGCCAGTCCGCCTCCGCCGCGACCGCGCCAAATCCCCTGTCCTCGATCAGCCGGCGCGTAATCTTCGCCCGCGCCGCGTAGAACTCGCTGGTGCCGTGGGACGCCTCGCCGATCAGCACCAGGTGCGCGTCGCCGACCAGATCGAACAGCACCTGGTCGGCCGGGGTGCCTTCCTCTACCGGTACCGCGTCGGCGCGGATGACGGCGACCTCGGTCGGGCCCGGCGCGGTTCCCGCGGCCGGCCGAGACCCTGACGCCGCGCGAAGCAGGTCGCGGACCTCTTCATCGGTCGTCTGGGTGAAATCCCAGTAGGAGCTCCCGACGGCGAAAAACGGCGAGGGCGTCGTAGCGCAGACCACCTCGTCGGCCAGCGCGGTGAGTTCCCGGCAGGTGGACTGCGGCGCGGCCGGCACAGCCACCACGATCCGGGCGGGCCTCAGGCTGCGCAACGCCTCGATCGCGGCCCGCATGCTCGAACCGGTCGCCAGGCCATCATCGACGACGATCACTACCGTGCCCGTCACCACGGGGAAAGGCCGGCCCTCCCGGTAGGCCTGTTCCCGGCGCACAAGCTCGCGGCCCTCCCGTTCCGCTGCGTGCTGGATGACCTCCGGCGCAATAGCCAGACCGCGGACCACGTCGTCGTTGATCACCATTACCCCGCCGCTGGCGATCGCCCCCATCGCCAGCTCCTCCCGGCCCGGCGTTCCCAGCTTGCGGACCAGGAAGACGTCAAGCGGCGCGCCTAGCGCGGTGGCCACCTCATAAGCCACGGGCACGCCGCCGCGCGGCAGCCCCAGCACGATGACATCGGGGCGACCCCGGTACTCCTCCAGGAGGCCGGCCAGGAACCGGCCAGCATCCCTTCGGTCGCGGAACAGACGGTCTGGCAT
>DAIOWL010000920.1:0-3283 GCA_036758545.1 Streptosporangiaceae bacterium
GTTTGCCTCTGACATTCTGGTGTGCACGCTGGCGTGGCGGGACTGCCGCCGTGCTGCGGCGTTACGCGTCTGGGTGGTGATTTTGCGTGCCGTGGGGCTGGTTCGCGGGCATGCTGGCATTGCCGCTGTGCTGTCCCGGTGTCCTGGGGCGGGTGCTGTGCGTGTGCCGGCGGTCGTTGTTTCGTCCGCCATGCTGCTTATGGCGGCGCGGCGGCGAGCATGGCGAGGGTCTTGCGGCGGCGGCGCCGGGTTCTCGGCGGGAGCCCGGCGGTTGCGCGGCGGGCGTTTTCCTGCTGGCGGTGGTCCCAGGCGGCGATGATCCGCTGGTTGCGGGCGGTGAGCAGTGCCGTGGTGAACAGCAGGGGGGGTGCCAGGCCCATGAGGCGGCACCAGCCGCGGGTGATGGTGTTGGTGGCGGGGTCCTTGGCGGTGGCGAAGCCGCGTTCGGCGCTGGTGCGGCGGGTGTATGAGCGGCGCCAGGCCGCTGACGGGTAGTCGTGTTTCTGCGCGGTCTTGGCGTTGACCTCGGGTGGCACGGTGATGGTCTGCTGTGCGCAGCAGGCCTGGGGATGTTCCGGGGGGTGCAGGATCTCGGGCCGGTCACGGTCCAGGGTCATCGAGGCGGGCCGCAGCGGGCAGCGGATCTTGCCCATGGCGGCCGGGCACTGGACGCGGTGGTAGCCGTCGGCGTCGTCGGCGGTGATGCGGCCGAGCTTGCAGCGGGCGAGTTCGGTGGTCTTGCGGTCGTGGTCCGCGGCCTGTTCCCCGGTGGCGGTGCGGGCGAGCGGCCCGAGTTCTAGCAGCGGGCGCGGTGTCCGGGGGCAGTACAGGTTCCCGTTGCTGATGATGGCGCCGTCGTGGGTGCCCTTGGGTCCGCGGTCATGGGGATGGAGGTCCTGGACGAGCTGTGCCCCGGCGGCCCGGAGCGGGAGCGCCCAGGCGTCTGCGTCGCGGTGGGCGTAGCCGGAGTCGTCGAGGATGTCGCCGAGGCCGATCCCGGCGGCGGGCATCGCGGTCAGCACGGGGACCATGGCGCGGACCGGGTCGTGCCGGCACGATGAGACCGTGGCGCGCCGGGTGAGCTCGGGGACGGCGGGCCCGTTCTCCTCGCGCGCCATGGTCCCGGCGGACAGGTAGTAGCCGTAGAACAGCTCGTCCTGGCTGCGCAGCAGGTTGTTCTTGCGGTGGCCCCAGGAGGCCTCGGGGTCGGCGCAGTCGCTGGTGCCGCGCGGCGGGGGCCGGGAGAAGGTCTCCAGGTCTGTCCAGTCCACGGCCAGCGAAGCGCTGGCGTCCTTTGATTTCTCCGGTACGGATGCCTCCAGCAGGTCATCGCAGATCGCCTGCAGTACCCGCGATGGCAGCCCGTCGGGTTCGTCCTTGGCGAGCGCGCCGGCGACCAGGCTGAAGGTGTACTCGGCCTGCCGGTAGGTGAGCTGGTGCGGGCCGTTCTTCCAGTCCGTGATCACGCCCAGCCGCCGCTGGTCGTCCTCGCTGAGCGTGGTCAGCGCCTGGTGCACGCGGGTGAGGTGGGCCGGCCGGTGATCGGCGAGCGAGAGCAGCATGCCCAGCAGCAGGGTGCGGACCAGCAGCTGCCGGGCGCGCACGCCGATGGGCAGCATGGCCTCGATCCGCGGCGCGGTGCCGGAGGCATCGATGATCTCCTCGAACGCCGCCAGCGGGATCATCGCCGGATGGCCCCGAGCAGTCTGACCGCCTCGGCCTCGCCGGCCGGCTCCAGCCCGGCGGCGAGATCGCCCAGGCGCTGGGAGCAGCTGATCCCGGCCGCGTGCATGAACGTGGCCAGCCCCAGTCCGTCCGCGCAGTCGCGCAGCCAGGTGGCTCGCAGCCGGGACGTGTCCAGCCGGGGCAGCCCGCCCCCGCCGTCCAGCGCGGTGATCAGCGGGTTCGTCAGGTTCCGGCGGCCCGGATCGGCCCCGCCGCAGATCAGCCCGGCCCCGGCGAACCGGGCCGCGGCCAGCAGCCGGGCGTGGTAGCGGGCCAGCACCGGCACGGTGCGCGGGCGGGTGCCGCGCACGGTGACCACGACCCCGCCGGACCGGCACGCCACGTCGGCGCCGCGCACATCGCGCAGGTCCGAGCGGATCAGGCCGGCGCCGGCGCCCAGGCAGACCAGCCCTGCCGCGCGCATCCGCCGCGCTGTCGAGGGCTGCGCGTCTGCCAGCGCCAGGAAGCCGCCGATCTCCCCGGGGCCGTAGGGCTTCTTGGCCCGTTCCCGGGGCAGCGGCAGGTCCTGCGGATACAGCTGCGGCACCACCCGCCGGCCGATGAACCGCAGGTTCGTGCGAAGCGTCCGGCGCGCCACGCCGGACAGCCCCGGCGCGCACCGGGTGAACCGCTCGGCCACCGACGGATGCAGCAGCACCTCCGGCGCCGGCTCCAGCCCCAGGGCGATTGCGTAGTCGGCCAGCTTGCCCGCCGCCCACAGCAGGTTCTTCGCCCGCTCCCGCCCCTGCGGCCCGGTTTCCGCGATCACGTCCCGGGCGAACGCCGCCGCCTGCGGTGACACCGACGACGGCCGCCACCGCCCGATATAGGCGGCAACCTCCACATCCATACAGCACTTATACTCAATGAGATGCGGCAGATGCGGGACCCCGGCTGCGACAATCAGGACGTGTCGCCCACCCCGGCTCAGCACGCCCGCGCCGCGGCCATCGCCGCCGAGATCACCGCCCGCCTCGCCGACGTGAATTTCGCGCTTCCCGGCACCCTGGCCGACCGGATGACCCGCTGCGGCCACCCCGGCTGCCGCTGCCGCGCCGACCCCCCGCAGCCGCACGGCCCCTACCACCAGTGGACCCGCAAGAAAAACGGCAGGACCGCCACCCGCATCCTGACCGACGACCAGCTCGCCGACTACGGCCCCTGGTTCGACAACCACCGCCGGCTCCGCGAACTGGTCGCCGAGCTCGAGGAACTCAGCCTCGCCATCGCCGAGGCCGACCCCCGCTGGAACCGCTAGCCCACCCGGACGCCGGCACGTCCCGCCGCGCCAAAGAAACGGAACCACACCCTCCAGATCGTGCGGGCAGCGCGCGCTTAACCTGTGGACAGCCCCCAGCCACCCCGCGTTTGGGCAGGTCATCCCTAAACGTGAAGACCTCGCCACCGAAACCGCAGATCAGCGCCTCGGCCATCAGCCGGAAGGAGCCGCTGCCTCTGCCAGCAATGCTTCATCGACTTGACGTAGGGCGCCCTCACCAGCTCCGGCGGCCAAAAACGAGTGGACCCAGGTGGGCAGGACAGTCAGAGTAAGGCCATG
>DAIOWL010000921.1:0-2127 GCA_036758545.1 Streptosporangiaceae bacterium
CATGGTTGCAGCTCGATTTTCCGCATATGCTTGCGGCCCGGTCCATGCTGCGGGAAAAGGCACGGCCAATGCCGCGAACAACTGATAACTTCCGTGCAGCCGACCTGCTGCTGAGTGCGGACCTTGTTGCCCGGCCGCACGGCGCTCATGGCCCGTTCGCACTCGCGCCGGAGTCCAGGCCAGGCGTCCGCGCACATAATGCGGAGCTTCCAGACGTCCTTGTCCCTGGTGCTGGCCCGGCTTATGCAGCCATCTCCCAGGTAGAGGCCGAGCAGGTAAGCGTAGTCGGCTCGCGGTTCAGGCGGCCTCGGGCTGGGCGCGCACCTAGGGCACACGGCGCGGGGATTGGCGCTAACGGGATGCTCGCGCCAGTCATGCAACGTCGCCCGTGAGATGCCAGTCGACATGCTTATGCTGCGAAGGCTTATCCCTCGTTCCATCAGAGCCACTGCATGACGGCGTATGTCAGCGCTGTACATAATCCCAGTCTTGCAGACGGCACTGACATTCTGAATTTGTATTCCTTGGTGCCCCGGGTGGGAGTCGAACCCACACTTTACGGGTTTTGAATCCGCACGCTCTGCCAGTTGGCGTACCGGGGCCTTGCTGGCCCCATGGCGCCAGCAAGATGACAATCTACCTGATCACGGTACGCTCGTGGGCATGAGCCAGAACCCGCTGCGTGTCGTGATCGCCGAGGATGAGGCCCTGATCCGGCTCGACCTCAAGGAGATGCTGGAGGAAGAGGGCTACTCGGTCGTCGCCGAGGCGGGCGACGGCGAGTCGGCGGTCGAGCACGTCACCACGCTGCGGCCCGACCTGGCCATCCTCGACATCAAGATGCCGGTCCTCGACGGGATCTCGGCCGCCGAGCGGATCGCCGCGGAGCGGATCGCCCCGGTCGTCATCCTGACCGCCTTCTCCCAGCGCGAGCTGGTGGAGCGGGCCCGTGACGCGGGCGCGATGGCGTACCTCGTCAAGCCGTTCACAAAGGCCGACCTGGTGCCGGCCATCGAGATGGCGGTCAGCAGGTTCGCCGAGATCCGCGCGCTGGACACCGAGATCGGCACGCTGCGCGAGCGGCTCGAGGTCCGCAAGCTGCTCGACCGGGCCAAGGGCCTGCTCCAGTCCGAGCACGGGCTGTCCGAGCCGGATGCCTTCCGCTGGATCCAGAAGACCTCGATGGACCGCCGCCTCACCATGCGCGCGGTGGCCGAAGCCGTCATCGAGGGCAGCATGCGCATTCCCGCGGAGACGCCGCAGCCGCAGTCCTGAACCGCGGACAAGCGAGAACCCGGGGGGCCGTTGGTGCCGTGCCCGCCTTCCCCGGCTGGCACGTTATCTACTTGGACCCCCCGGGCCCGCCGTCACCACGTTAGCGACCTGCTACCTCCGGGCGCAAAAGCACGCAATTGCGGATCGGGGAGCCGCCGCGCTGGGTTCAGTCGGTCGTTGCCTCCCGTTCACGCTCCAGACCGGTGCCGTTGGCCTCGCCGGCGGGCACCCGGTCCCTGATCAGGCAGGTAAGCCGCGACGTGCACACGCGCCGGCCGGCTGAATCGGAAATGACGATGTCGTAGGTGGCGATCGTCCGGCCGCCGTGCGCCAGGGTGGCGACCGCGGTGACATCCCCGTCCCGGGCGGCGCGGTGATGCGTCGCGCTGATCTCGATGCCGACCACCACCTGGCTCAGGCCGGCGTGCAGGGCCGCGCCCAGCGACCCGATGGTCTCCGCGAGCACGCAGGAGGCGCCCCCGTGCAGCAGGCCGAACGGCTGGGTGTTGCCGGCCACCGGCATCGTCGCCACCACCTCGGTGCCGGAGGCGGACAGGATCTTAATGCCCATGCGCTGCGCCAGGGTGCCCTCGGCCGTCGTCACCGCTACGATCCTGTCCAGGATCTCCTGATCCATCTGCACCTCCGCAGCGCCGCCCGGCCCACGTCAAGGGTGCCATGTGGCCGCCGGGCGTTCCGGAAGTGGCACCCGAAATGCACGCACCCGCACGCTACGAGACGCTGACCGGGCTAATTTCCTGTCACATTTTGGTCATATAGGCGTGACTAGGGGGGTGTTAGCGCTCACAATTCAGGTTGGAACCTGTTCATGAAGGGAGCGCATCATGCGCG
>DAIOWL010000921.1:2137-3279 GCA_036758545.1 Streptosporangiaceae bacterium
CCGCTGGCGGGCCGGAATCGGTCTGGCCGCCATGGCGGCGATCGCCGTGGGCGGGGCCAGCTTGGTCGCCACGACCAGCGCGTCCGCCTCACCCGCCAACTCCAGCTGCGGCAGCAGCCCCACAATTTCGGTGGAACCCTTCGGCATTGCGCCGGCGACCCCGTACAACGGGCCGGAGCAGACGTTCCGGTACACGCTGACCAACTGCCACGGCACGCAACTCAGGCTCCTCACCTACGGGGCCATCACCCAGTCGATCACCGTGCCTGACCGGCGCGGCCACCTGGCTGACATCGCGCTCGGATTCAAGACCCTGGCCGACTACGTGAACTTCGTCAGCCCGCCGCCGTCATCGCCGAACTTCGGCGGCCCCTACTTCGGCGAGACCATCGGCCGGTACGGCAACCGCATCGCCAACGCCAAGTTCCCGCTCAACGGCACGACCTACACGCTGCCCGCCAACAACAACGGGAACACCCTGCACGGCGGCTTCATCGGCTGGGGCAACCGCGTCTGGCACGGGGCCGGGATCGCGAAGACCCACAACAGCGTGTCCGTGACGATGAAGCTGGTCAGCCCGAACGGCGAGGAGGGCAGCGGCCTGATCCCCGGCACCAACGTGTACGAGCCGAACTGCTCCCTCCCGACGGCGACCGCGTCGAAGTGCACCGGCTTCCCGGCGCAGCTCACCGTGTGGGTCACCTTCACGCTGGACAACCACAACCGGTACTGGATCCACTACAAGATCCGCAACAATGACCGCAAGCTGTCGACGGTCGTGAACCCGACCAACCACACCTACTTCAACCTGGCCGGCGAGGCCTCGGGCAGCGCGCTGCACCAGCTGGTCCAGATCAACGCGAACGCCATCACCCCCACCGACGCCAACCTGATCCCGACCGGCGCCATCACCCCGGTGTCGGCCGCCCCCCAGTTCGACTTCAGGCACTTCAAGCCGATCTTCCCGTCGATCTCGGACTGCACCACGGGCATCAACTCGCTGGGCTGCCAGCAGCTCGTGGCCGCACACGGCTTCGACCACAACTGGGTCCTGACCAACAGGGGCCCGCAGTTCGCCGGCCTCAACGTGGCCGCACGCGCGCTTGACCCGCGCAGCGGCCGGCTGCTGACCGTCTGGACCG
>DAIOWL010000922.1:0-3278 GCA_036758545.1 Streptosporangiaceae bacterium
CGAGCACGACGAGGAACGCCATGCTGACCGACTCGTCCAGGGTGACCCGGTCGGCCGGATCGACGCTGCCGCCAGGCCCCACGCTGGCCCACTCCCCAGGTTCGGGCAGCGGCTCGGGGATCCATTCGCCCACGTAGCGCTCCCGCCGGGCCCGGGCCGAGCCGAGCACATCCAGGCAGATGCGGCTGGCCGCCGTGGTCAGCCAGGCACCGGGGGATTCGATGGCTTCCTGCTGCTCAGCGGACATCGCGTACCAGCGGGCGTAGGTCTCCTGCACCGCGTCCTCGGCATCGGCCAGGGAGCCCAGCATGCGGTAGGCGAGGTTGATCAGCCGGCGCCGTTCGGCCATGACCACGCTCATGGTGCCGTCCTTTCCCGGGTCGCATCGGCCCACACCAGTTCGACGAGACAGCGCGCCCGACTGTCAGGCCGGCCCGTCACCTGACAGTCCGGAGGGCTGCGTCGTCCCCCTACTGAGAGGAACACATCATTTCCGCACGAAAGGAACTGGCAATGAAGGCCATCCGCGTTCACGAGCAGGCCGGCATCAGCGGGCTCAGCTTCGAAGACGCACCGGACCCCACCCCCACGATCGGCGACGTGCTGGTCAAGGTCGCCGCGGTCGGCATCACCCACAACGAGCTGGACTGGCCGCTGCGGACCGACCGGAACGGTCACCCGCGGGATACGATCATCCCCGGCCAGGAGGTGTCCGGGGTGGTCACCGCGCTGGGCATGGGCACGGCCGGGATCGCGGTCGGCGACGAGGTGTTCGGGCTGACCGACCCCTACCGGGACGCGGCGGGCGCCGAGTACGTGGCCGTCGAGGCCCGTAACCTGGCCCGCAAGCCGCGGACCGTCGACCACGTCCACGCCGCGTCGGTGCCGCGGGCCGGCCTGACGGCGTGGCAGGCCCTGTTCGACCACGGGAAGCTGGCCCAGGGACAGACGGTGGTCATCCACGGCGCGGGCGGCGCGGTCGGGTCGACGGCGGTCCAGCTGGCCCGCTGGGCCGGCGCCGAGGTGATCGGAACCGGGCGCGGCCACTCTCGGCAGCTGGTCAAGGAGCTGGGCGCCGACCGCTTCATCGCGCTCGACGAGGACCGGCTCGAGGACGCCGCCAAATCAGGGTTCTCAAGGGTCCAGGCCGACGTCGTGTTCGACCTGGTCGGCGGCGACGTGCTCGCCCGGTCGTCCGCCCTGCTCAAGCCGGGCGGAACGCTGGTCTCGGTGGTCTCCTGGGAGCTGCCCGCCGACCGCGACGACATCCAGAAGGTCTTCTTCGTCCAGGAGGCCAAGCAGGTTCAGCTGACCGAGCTCGCCCGCCTGGTCGACGCGGGCCACCTGCGCCCCCAGGTCGGCGGCGTGTACCCGCTCGCCCAGGCCGTCGAGGCGTATAGCGCGAAGGCGGCTGGAGGCATCCCCGGCCGGATGGTCCTCCAGCCCTGACCCTCCCCGCCGTCAGCCCATGGACTTGGCGCCGTCGAGGGACTCGCGGATGATGTCGGCGTGGCCGGCGTGCTGCGCGGTCTCGGCGATGATGTGCAGGAACACCCGGCGGGCCGACCGTGTTTCGCCGGCCGGGAACCACGGGGCCTTCGGCAGCGGGTGGGCGGCGTCCAGGTCGGGCAGGCTGGCGACCAGCTCGTCGGTCCGCTGGGCGACCTTCTCGTAGTCGGCCAGGACGCCGGCCAGCGTCTCGTCCGGCAGCAGCCGGAACGCGTCGGTCCACCCCGTCATGTCGGCTTCGGACATGTCGTCGTAGTTACCCAGCGCCAATGGGCCCTCCACGGTGAAGTTCGCCCAGCCCTGCTCGGTCGCCGCGACGTGCTTGATCAGTCCGCCCAGGGACAGCTCGCTCACGGTGGTGCGCTGCCGGGCCTGGTCGTCGGTCAGGTCCCGGGCGGCGAAGCGCAGGAAGTACCGGGCCGAGGCCAGCCCGGCCAGGATGTCGGTGCGCTCGCCGTCGAGGTTGCTCGTCATGGTCGTCCCCTCTCGTCGTTTTCTTGGCTCTGATCTCACGTTACGGGGAATAGTGGCCGGTTCCTGACCTGAATTGGGTGAGGATAGAAAATGTGGCGAACACTAGCTCCCGGACGCTGCGCCTGCTGTCCCTGCTGCAGACGCGCCGGTACTGGCCGGGCGAGGAACTAGCCGGGCAGCTGCGGGTCTCGCCTCGCACGTTGCGCCGGGACATCGACCGGCTCCGGGAGCTGGGCTACCCCATCCAGGCGCAGCGCGGCGTGGCGGGCGGCTACCAGCTGGCGGCGGGTTCGGCCTTGCCGCCGCTGGTGGTCGACGACGAGGAGGCGGTCGCCCTGGCCGTCGGCCTGCAAGCGGCCGCGCAGGGTGCGGGCGCGCCGGGCGCGGTCGAGGGCATCGCCGAGGCGTCGGTGCGCGCACTAGCCAAGGTGGTGCAGGTGATGCCGGCCCGGCTGCGCCGCCGGGTGCAGGCACTGGGCGCGGTGACGGTGCCGGCCGGCTGGGACACCGTGGGCGGCGCGCCCCGGGAGACCGTTGACCCCGAGGTCCTCACCACCCTGGCCCTCGCCTGCCGGGATACCGAACGGGTCCGGTTCTCGTACACCGCGGCCGGCGGCGAGCAGGCCGGCCGAGAGGTAGAACCGCATCGCCTCGTGCTGCTCGGCCGCCGCTGGTACCTGGCCGGCTACGACCTGGACCGGCAGGACTGGCGGAGTTACCGGCTGGACCGGCTCGCCGCGCCGAACGGGACCGGCGTCAGGTTCCGCGCCCGCGAGCTGCCGGGCGGCGACGCCGCCGCCTTCGTCCGGGCCGGCGTCCAGAGCAGCAGGACCGGATACGACATCGAGGTCATCGTCGAGGCGCCCGCCTCCGTGGTACGGGAGCGGATCGGCCGGTGGTCTTCGGTGGCCGAGATCGACGCCGGCCGGTGCCGGGTCCGGATGACCGCCGACATGCTGGAGTGGCCGGTCATGGGGCTGGGCATGGTCGGCGCCGAGTTCCAGGTCATCTCGCCGCCCGAGCTGATCGAGTGGATGCGAGACTGGGGTGCCCGGTTCAGCCGGGCGGCGGCGGGAAAATGAGTACCGTAAGTGCGTACTACTGCGGGTGACGCCTGGGACGCCCTGGAGCGAGGGTGGGGACCGTGACATCACCGACACCGACCGCAACCGAGCGCGGGCGGCTGACCGCCCTGCGGGCCGCGTGGCTGTTCGACGGCACCGGCTCCGCCCTGATCCCCGACCCGCTGGTGGTGATCGACGGCGGCACCATCGTCGCCGTCGGCTCCGGGGCGC
>DAIOWL010000923.1:0-3273 GCA_036758545.1 Streptosporangiaceae bacterium
GGGCATTGCCGCTCAGTAGCCCCGCGCGATCCGCTAGCTCCGCATCTGCTGCCCCGGCAGGTGCCGGACACAAGCGCATCCTGCCCGCTTGCTCTCACATCTACATATTCTGCCCAACCCAGACGGTGCTTCACCGCAGACGTAGCTGGCGCAGTTTCCGCGCTTCCGGGGGTCGATGCCGGTTCGCCCCCGGCCTGGCCCGGTCAGGTTTGTGCGCTGGGCTGGGCCGGCGCGGAGGCGTCCCAGCTGGCCAGCAGGCTGAGCGCTTCGGCGTCTGGGCTGCCGGGCGTGGCGGTGCACACGATGAGGTACAGGCCGTTGTCGGCGGCGAGTTCCATGGTTTCGTAGTTGAAGGTCAGCTGTCCGACCAGCGGGTGGTTCAGCCGCTTGGCGCCGGCCCGGTGCCGCCGGACTTCGTGCTGAGCCCAGCGCTGCCGGAACGTGTCACCTCGGGTAGACAGCTCGCCGATCAGGTCGGACAGGGCCTTGTCGTAGGGGTTGCGGCCGACTTCGGCGCGCAAGGTGGCGACGGTCTGGTCGGCGACGGCGTCCCAGTCGGGGTAGAACCCGGCGGCTGCCGGGTCCAGGAAGGTGAAGCGGGCGGCGTTGACCGGCCGGGCCGGGCTGGCCATCCGGCATGGCCGCCCTGACCCAGCTCAAGACGATCACGGCCGACGGCGGCGCGTCTCCACCGGGATTACCAGGGAGCATGCAGCAGCTCATCCAGCTCCGGCCAGCCTTCCCGCCAGCCGGGGGACTGTCCTGTCTTATGCGGTTTGCTTGGTGTCCGCGGGCCGTTGTGCCGCTTCGGCCTAGGCGCCGGACTCGTCCCTGCGCTCTCCTCCCGGGTGGTGATGACGTGCCGGCTAGCAGAGTCGGCAAGGACGGACTGCCGCGGCGAGGACGGCTCGGTCCTCATGCCGCTGCACAGTCCCGGGCTGCGGTGCCGCGGGCTGCGGTGCGGCGGGCTGCGATGCGGCCTGTTGCGGCTCGGGCGCGGCACCGGCCAGTTCCTGGCGGCGAACCCGGATGGTGGCGATCGCGATGAGCAGGGCGAGCAGCGCGATCCCTGCGGCGACCGCGAACGCACGGGAAAAGCCGACCGCCAGGGCGTGATCGTAGATGGACGCCTGCGGGAGGTTGCCCGGCTTCGGCAATGGCTGGCCCGCCTTCGCGGCGGCCGCGACCTGGGTCCTGACGCTGTTCGCGACGGCCGTCCAGGCGACGGTGCCGAGCAGCGCAAGCCCGATCGCGCCGCCGACCTGCTGGGCGGTGTTGAGCAGGCTGGAGGCGACACCGGAGTCCCGCTCGGCCACCTTGTACAGGGCGACCAGGGCCAGCGGGACGAACACCAGGCCGAGCCCGAACGAGCTCACCAGCGTCGGGCCGAGCAGATGGCTGGCGTAGCCGGCGTGCTCGGTCAGCCTGGAGTACCAGAACATCCCGCCCGCGACCATGGCGGAGCCGGCCACGATCAGCGGCCTTGGGCCGATCCGCGCCACCAGCGGCGAGGCCAGCCCGGAGCCGATCACGACCCCGACGGCGAACGGCAGGAAGGCGACACCCGCCCGGATCGGGCTGTAGCCGAGCACGGTCTGGATGAACAGGGTGAGGAAGAAGAACACGCCGAAAAGCCCGGTGGCGATGCACAGCATGATCAGCAAGGCACCCGCCCTGTTGCGGTCGGCGAGCACCCGCATCGGGAGCAGCGGGTGCGAGCTGCGCATTTCGATCAGCACGAACGACACGAGAAGCACCACGGCCGTCGTCAGCGACACCAGCACCTGCGCGTCACCCCAGTGCGATACTCCGTCAGCCCCGGTGGCGGCCTTGGACAGGCCGTAGACGAGCAGCGCGACGCCGCCGCAGCCGGTGACCGCGCCGGCCCAGTCAATCCGGCCCGGTCGGCGGGGCGATTCGGTCAGCACGCGCGGTGCCGCCGCCGCGACCAGGACCCCGATCGGGACGTTGACGAAAAACACCCACCGCCACGACGCGTAGGTGGTCAGTACCCCGCCGAGCACCAGGCCCGTCGCGGCGCCGGCGCCGGCCATCGCCGCGTAGACGCTGAACGCCCTGTTGCGTTCCTGGCCTTGGGGAAAGTTGGTGCTGATCAGCGCCAGCGCGGTCGGCGCGATCACCGCGCCGCCGACGCCCTGGACCGCCCTCGCGGTCAGCAGCCACGCCTGGCTGGTGGCGAACCCGCCGAACAGCGACGCCGCGGAGAACAGCAGCAGCCCGGCGACGAACACCCGCCGCCGGCCAAGGATGTCACCGGCGCGGCCACCGAGCAGGAGCAGGCCGCCGAAGGTGATCGCGTACGCGTTCACCACCCACTCCAGGCCGGTTCCGGAGAAGCCAAGTGCCTGCTGGATGTGCGGGAGGGCAACGTTCACGATGGTCCCGTCGAGCACGACCATGAGCTGGGCGGTGGCGATGACCAGCAGAGCCAGGCCGAGGCGGCGGTTTCGGCCGCCAGCCGTGGCGCCGGGTGAGGCCGCACGCCCGGTCACGGATTGCGGGCCCGGCGCCGACCGCGGGCTGAGCGCGTAGTCGGGCGGGCCGGGGGCGCTGTCTGCGCCGGAGGCTGGTGATGTCACGGTGTCTCCCTGGAGTCTTGGGGCACGTGCCCTAGCGGCCGTGCGAGGTTCGCGACAGGCCCAGGCTCGCCGCCAGGCAGGTAAGAGGTCGTCACCGGATCCTGGTGATTCGCCGCAGCGGGACTACGCAGAACGGGACGGGACCGCGGCGGTGCGAGCATGAGAGTGCAGCAGAACGGAGGGGTTCGCGCGCGGTTTGACACCACGCGCGCTGGCCTGGTAGCGAGACAGAAGGTGCCCGGACTGCGTGACCGGCGCCAGAGGTGTCAGGCGTAGATCCCAAGGCAGGCCTTTGACGGTGGCTCCAGCAGCTCCCCGGCTGATCGACCGGGGTGATCTTGTCGCTGCCCTGGATCGCGCGGTAGCGCGGAAGGTGACGATCATCTCGGCTCCGGCCGGCAGCGGGAAGACGTCGCTGCTGCGTTCCTGGGCCGACCGTCCGGGGCAGCCGCGCCAGCTCGCCGTGGTGCAGATGCAACGCGACCAGCAAGACGCCCAGCAATTCTGGCTGGCCCTGCTCGACGCGGTCCATCACGTCACCGGCGCCAGCAGCGCGGAACGGCCAGCAGCGACACCCGACTTCAACGCACCGGCGATGGTCGACCGGGTACTGTCGGAGCTCGCCGACGCTCGTAGCGGCGTCACGCTGGTTATCGAGGATCTCCACGAGCTG
>DAIOWL010000924.1:0-3272 GCA_036758545.1 Streptosporangiaceae bacterium
GACGTCATCGCGCAGGTCGGCGGGAAGTACGTGCAGGCCAGCGCCATCATGAGCAACCCCAACACGGACCCGCACACGTTCGAGGCGAGCGCGTCGACCGGCCGCCTGGTCAACGCGGCCCGGCTCGTGGTGCAGAACGGCCTGGGCTACGACACGTTCATGGACACGATCGAGAAGGCGGTCCCCGACTCCGGCCGCCGCACGATCGTGGTGCAGAAGCTGCTCGGCCTGCCGGACAGCACGCCGAACCCCCACCTGTGGTACGACCCCGCCACGATGCCCAAGGTCGCCGACGCGATCGCCGCGAACCTCGCCGCGATCCAGCCCAGCCACGCCGCCTACTTCAAGGCCAACGCCAAGACCTTCACGAACTCGCTCACACCCTGGATCAACGCGATCGGGACCTTCAAGCAGCACTATCCCGGCACGCCGGTGGCCACCACCGAACCCGTCGCCGACTACCTGCTCCAGGCCCTCGGCGCGGACAACAAGACGCCCTGGGCCTTCCAGGCCGACGTGATGAACGGCACCGACCCGTCGGCGCAGGACGTCGCGATCGAGCGGAGCCTGTTCACCGAGCACAAGGTCACGGCGTTTCTCTACAATCAGCAGGTGACGGACTCGCTGACCGAATCCTTCATCTCGCTGGCCCACGCGAACCACATCCCGGTGGTCGGCGTCTACGAGACCATGCCCGAGCCCGGTTACCACTACCAGTCCTGGATGCTGGCCGAGGTCCGCGCCCTGCACAACGCCGTAGCCAGCCACGTCTCGAGCGAGCACCTGTGAGCGCCGACCTGCTCCGGCTGGAAGGGGTCGGGGTCAGCCTGGGCGGCCGGGAGGTGCTGCGGGACGTCTCACTGACCGTGCACCCCGGTGAGTTCACCGGTCTTATCGGCCCGAACGGAGCGGGCAAGACCACGCTCCTGCGCATCATCCTCGGCCTTCAGCCGGTAACCCGCGGCGCAGTGCTCATCGACGGCGCGCCGCGTCCGCCGCGCGACGCCTCGATCGGGTACGTGCCGCAGAAGCTGGGCATCGAGCCGGACACGCCGCTGCGGGTCAGGGACGTGGTCTCGCTCGGCCTCGACGGGCACAAGTTCGGCATCCGGCTGCCGTCCCGGGCCCGCCGCGAGCTGGTCGACGACATGCTGACCGCGGTGGGCGCGCGGCGGTACGCCGACGCGCGGGTGGGGGAGCTGTCCGGCGGCGAGCAGCAGCGGGTCATGATCGCGCACGCGCTGATCGGCCGGCCGCGGCTGCTGCTGCTCGACGAGCCGCTGGCCAACCTGGACATCTCCAGCGAGCAGGGGATCGTCTCGGTGCTGGCCCGGCTGGCCCGGGCCGAGGGGATCGCGGTGCTGCTCTCGGCGCACGACATGAACCCGCTGATGCCGGTGATGGACCGGATCGTCTACGTGGCCGCGGGCCGGGTGGCGGTGGGCACCGCCGACGAGGTGGTCCAGCCCGAGGTCCTGTCCCGGCTGTACGGCCAGCACGTCGACGTGATCAGGGTGCACGGCCGGGTCCTGGTCGTGGCCGCGCCGGACGGCATCGACGCCGCCGAAGCCGCCGCCGAGGACGCCGGCGTCGTCTTGTGACCATCGTGAACATCCTGCGGCACATCATCGAGCCCGGCTTCTTCGGCAGCGGGCCGGTGCACATCGCGCTGGCCGTCGGGACCGTTGTCGCCGTCACCTCGGCCGTGACCGGCGTGTTCACGGTGACCCGCGGCCAGTCGTTCGCCGGCCACTCGCTGGCCGACATCGCCACCACCGGGGGATCTGGCGCCTTCCTGGTGGGCCTGAACCAGTTCTGGGGCTACCTGGCGTTCGGCGCGGGCGCGGCCGCGTTCATGGAGATGATCGGCATCCAGCGCCGCCGCGGCCGGGACGTGGCCACCGGCGTGGTGCTCGGCGCCGCCCTCGGCCTGGCCGCGCTGTTCCTGTACCTGGGCACCCAGTACAGCACCACGACCGGCGCCTCGTTCACGATCTTGTTCGGCTCGATCTTCGTCATCACCCCGTCCACCGTGCCCGCCCTGATCGTGTCCGCGCTGCTCGCGCTGGGCACGGTGATCGCGCTGGCCCGGGTGCTGCTGCTCAGCTCGCTCAGCCCGGACCTCGCGGCCGCCCGCGGCGTGCCGGTACGCGCGGTCGGCGCGGCCTTCCTGATGGCGCTGGCCGTCTCGGTCGCGCTGTCCGCGGTGGTCATCGGCGCGGTGCTGAGCACCGCGCTGCTGATCGGGCCGGCCGCGACCGCGCTGCGGGTGACCAAGGGCCCGGTCCGGGCCGCGGCCGTGGCGGCGGGCATCGGGGTGGCGGCCACCTGGCTCGGCATCCTGCTCGCCTACGACAGCTACTACTGGCCGCCCGCGGGCCGCGGCTGGCCGGTCAGCTTCTTCGTGGTGACGCTGGTCGTCGGCGGCTACCTGGTCACGTACCTGCGCCGGCCGGCGATTCCCGCCGAGCCCGCCGCCCCCGACGCGGAGCACGCATGTTCGGCCCTCTGATGATCAACACCTGGATCGCGGCCACCGCGGTGGCGGTGATCGCCGGGGTGACCGGGTTCTTCGCCGTGCTGCGCGGGTCCACGTTCGCCGCGCACGCCATCCCCAACGGCGCCTTCGCCGGCGCGGCCGGGGCCAGCCTGCTCGGCCTCAACCCGTTCGCCGGCCTGGCCGTGTTCTCGCTGGCCGGGGCGCTGGGCATCGCCGGGCTCAGCCGCCGCGCCCGGAACGACGTGGCCACCGCGCTGACGTTCGTGCTGATGCTCGGCATCGGCGCGCTGTTCGTGAGCTGGAGCAGCGGCTACGCCCAGGAGGCGTACTCGCTGCTGTTCGGCGAGGTGTTCGGCGTCAGCGCGGACCAGGTGCTGCCCATCCTGATACTCGGCGCAATCTCGGTCGTCGCCATCGTGGTCATGTTCCGGCCGCTGATGTTCTCCTCGGCGCTGCCCGAGGTGGCCGAGGCGCGCGGGGTGCGCGCCCGGCGGATGGAGCTCGCGTTCCTGCTGGTCATGGCCCTGGCCACCAGCATGACCGTGCCCGTGGTGGGCGCGCTGCTGATGTTCAGCCTGATGATCGGCCCGGCCGCCGCGGCCAGGTCGCTGACGGCCAGGCCCGCCCTGGCCATGGCCCTGTCGGTGGCCATCGCCTTGGTCACGGTGTGGGCGGGCATCGCGATCTCGTACCGGACCGACTGGCCGCTCGGCTTCTTCGTCGGCGTCATCGGCGCGGTCTTCTTCCTGCTCGGCCGGGCCTACGCCGCGGT
>DAIOWL010000925.1:0-3272 GCA_036758545.1 Streptosporangiaceae bacterium
GGGGCCGGGCGGTCGCGGCGGGCGGGCGTCGCCGTCGCGGGGGCCGGGGCGCTGGCCTGGGCCGGGACGGTGGTGCCGGGCTCGGCGGCCACGGAGGTGCCGAACGAGCCCCGGCGCTGGTCGTGGTATTTGCCGCGGGCGAGTTCGTCCCGGGTTTCGTCATCGAGGAGCATGTACTGCTCGGCCGACTTGTTCACCCCGACGGCCACCAGGGTCAGGCCCTTGAGGTTCTTCTCCTGGCACTCGGGTGCCATGCAGTAGTCGTATTTCTCTGCCCGCTCGGGATGCAGTTCGCTCCCGCATGTAACGCACTGGGCCACTATTCTCTTTTCGTTCGAACGCCTGCGTAATGCCACTTATTGAAACACCATGGCGGGCCTCGCTGTTCCGGGGATCAGCTGGGCGAACGGGATGTGAGCAGGTCGAGGTCGCGCTCGGCGTAGAGGCGGTGCTCCCACTCTTCGGTGAGGATCGCCTGCAGGCAGCGGCGCACCGGGTAGCTGACCGACTCCGGGTAGCCCGGCTCGGTGACCGGTTCGGTCATCCCGGCCAGCGTGGCGTCGGTGAGCCCGGCCATCACCTCGCGCACGGTGGCCATCCGGTCCGCGCGCAGCGCGAGCACCTGGTCCAGCGACGGCCGGGCGGCCCGGTCCCGCGGGACGTCTACCTCGTCGGGCATCTCGTCGTGCGGCAGGCCCAGCGGATCCCACGGCGACGGCTGGCCCAGCATCGCGCGGCTGACCCAGGCGTCGGTGGCGAAGACGAGGTGGCGCAGCGTCTCGATGAAGGAATACTCGTCGTCGACCCGCTCGTGCAGCAGGTCCGGGTCCATGCTTCGGGCCCGGTCCACGGTCTGCTGCCACAGCCGCTCGAGGATGTCCCAGGCCTGGCGGTACCCGTCGGCGTCAGCCGGGGTCATCTTGGCGCGATCCGGGTAGCGGCGGTTGAGCTCGGCTTCCACCAGCGGGACGACGTCGACGCCGTTGACCCTGACGTCCTCGATCATGCCGTCGATCTCCACGTTCACCAGGACGGCGCCGCGGATCGTGGCGCCGGTCAGGTAGACGTTGTGAAACCGGGCGCCGGTGAGGTCGACCTGCTCGAACCGGGAGCCGGCCAGGTCCTGCCGGGTGAAGTCAGCCATCCGGCCAGTCTGCCAGGATGCCAGGACATTTAGACTGGCCGGCCATGGGCTTGCTGCAGGGGAAGCGCGCGCTGATCACCGGCGGCACCACCGGCCTGGGCCTGGCCGTGGCGGGGAGGTTCCTGACCGAGGGCGCCCGGGTGGTCATCACCGGCCGGGACCCCGGGCTCGGCGAGCAGGCCGAGCAGGCGCTCGGGCCGGGCGCCCGGTTCACGGCCGCGGACGCCGCGGACCCGGAGGCGGTCGCGGCGTCGGTGCGCGCCGCGGTGGACCATCTCGGCGGGCTGGACGTGCTGGTGAACAACGCCGGCGTGGGCGTCACCGCCCGGCTGGTCGATACCCCGCTGGCCGACTACGACCGGGTGATGAACGTCAACGTGCGCGGCTACCTGCTGTACGCGCAGCACGCCTACCCGCACCTGGCCCGGCAGCGCGGCTGCATGATCCACATCGCCTCGGACGCGGGGATCTGGGGCGAGCAGGCGACCGGGCTGTACTCGGTGACCAAGGCGGCCGTGGTCATGCTGGGCAAGATGCTCGCGCTGGACGGCGGCCCGGACGGCGTGCGCTCCAACGTGCTGTGTCCCGGTGACATCTGGCCCGGCATGCGGCACATGGCCCCGCCCGGCGAGCAAGATCGGGCCGAGAGCGGCGACGACTGGCCGGTGCCGCCCATCGGCCGGGTCGGCCAGGCCGGCGACGTCGCCGCCGCGGCGGTGTTCTACGCCAGCGACCAGGCCGAATTCATCACCGGGACCACGCTGCTCGTCGACGGCGGGATGACGGCCGGCTACCTGCAGCGGGAACGCAGTGTCTGAAGGTCAGGGCTGGTAGCCGGATTCGGTCCAGCGGCGGAACACGTCGATCTTGTCCTGCGGCCAGGCGCCGTCGCAGGGCATCGTGCCGTTGACCAGGCGCTCCAGGATGCCGGCCGCGTGCGCCTGCACGTCGGCCTGGGACCACAGGTCGAAGGCGAACGTCATCGACTTGCGGTCGTGCTCGCGGAACAGCGGCTTGACGTGCGCCGCGAAGCTGACCGTCTCGTCCGGTCCCGGCAGGGTCACCGGCGCGTCCTCCTCGGCCGCGTCCGTCGCGGGGGCCGGCGGGCCCGCGGGACCCCAGTCCCAGGCGGGCGCCGGTGCGCCGGTGGCCCGCGAACTCCACTCCAGGTAGGACACGAGGGCCGAACGGAACGGCGGGTCGGCCGGCAAGCCGGCCTCACCGGCGGCCTGAACGGCCAGGGCCACCCAGCGGGCGCGCTGCTCCTCGGACATGTCCGGCCGGACCGGTGCCTGCGGCGCCGCGGGGCCGCCGAAGGCGGCGGCGATGACGGCGGCCTCGCGTTGCGGGCGATCCGGGGCCATGCTGGCGAACAGCGGGGCGAGCAGGTCGTCGGCTGGCACGTGCTTCTCGTACAGCAGCCGGGTCATCCGGGTCAGCGCGGGCAGGCCGCCGGCCCACTCGAACAGCGTCGGGTCGGCGGGCCGGGCCGGATCGCGGAAGTCCACGTACCAGTGCATGCCGCTGCAGAACGGCTTGTTCTGCGAGTGGCCGCAGCGGCACAGGGCATAGTGCTCGCGGGACGAGCCCGCGGCCCGGGGCACGTCCACTCCGGTCGCATCGGCCAGCGGGATCGCGCCGGTCACCCGGTACGGGCCGTCCTGGGTCACCTCGATGGCGCGCTCCCTGGTCCCGTGCCAGTCGGCCAGGTCACGCGCTTCCTCGCCGTCGAAGCCCAGGCTCAGCGCGCCGGACGGGCAGTCCCGCACGGCCCGGACGAGCTCGTCGAGGCGGCCGCCGCTGGGCGCGACGAAGGGTTCGGCGCCGGTGCGGAACGCGGTCGGCACCCGGTCCGAGCACAGCCCGGAGTGCTGGCAGATGCCCCGGTTGTCGAAGATCGTGACCTGCTGCCCTAGGTAGGTGTCGCGCTGGTCCGGCACCCGGTTCGGGTCCTTGCCGTCGGTGAAACCGCTGGTCGTGTGCGACCCGTCGCAGAAGGGCCTGGTCGCCGAGGCGCCGCACCGGCACAGCGCGAGCTGCGGCGGCACCGGGACTTCTCCGCCGAGCGGGGTGCGCAGCACGGTGACGTTGGTGACCAGGTAGGGGCCGTTCTTCGCGGTCATGATCG
>DAIOWL010000926.1:0-3265 GCA_036758545.1 Streptosporangiaceae bacterium
GGCTCCGGATCGGCTTCGGGCAGCGGCCTGACGCGGTTGTGCCGGGCGACGACGCGGAGGGCCTCGGTGTCGCGGGGCAGGTCGCCGTGGACCAGGGTGGGAATGGCGCACCGGGGCGTCCTGGCGATCACGCGCAGCACGAGGTCGTCGCCGACGTGCAGTTCCCGGCCGAGCCAGTCGTTCTCGGTGAAGCCGCCGGCCTCGGTACGGATGACCACGTTGGGCCGGTAGCGCTCCAGCCGGACGCGCCGGTACGGGCTGAGCTCGGCGATGCGGTCCAGCGTCGCGGTGGTGATCAGGTGCAGCGGCGCGAAGTCGACGAAGGTGCCCGGCGGCGCGGCCGCGCCGATCTCGATCAGCGTGGCCGCGACCTGGGCCTTTATCCCGTCGCGGAGCACGGCCTCGGGCACCGCCCGGTCCAGCGCGGCCCCGGGCGGCGGGGTGTCGGTCAGCGTGACGGGCTGGCCGAGCACGGCGGACAGGACCTCGTCGACGCCGGGATCGGTGCTGGACACGGTCTTCCCGTCGGGCAGCGTGATCCGGGCGGCGCCGTCCAGGGCCTCGGCGGACAAGGTGAGCATGTCCCGCCACAGCCGCGGGTATTTCGCGCTCGCCACCTTGCCGGTCTGGCGGCTGACCACGGCCAGGCGCCGGTCCCTGGCCAGTCCGCTGCGGCTCACCTCGGCCGCGTCCAGTTCCTCGCCCAGCATGGACTTGACCGGGTACCGGCGCAGGACGGTCACGGTTCCTAGCATGCTCCGAGACTACGCTCCGGAGCCGGCTAGCGAGCTGCCCGCGTGGGGTCGTCCACGGTCGGGTAGCTGCCGTTCCGGCGGGCCTGGCGCAGGTCCTGGACGTACGCGCGGGAGAACATGGCCGACAGGGCGGCCATGCCACCGCGGTGCACCCGGACCTCGCTGTTCTCCGCGCGACCGGACAGCCGGACCCGGCGGCCGCCCGGCTCCGCGGGCCGCTGGTCGTCCTTGACCCGGCCGCGGCCGGACCAGCCGAGGCCCCAGTGATCCACCTGGTCGCCCTCGGCGAGCAGGAGCTTGACCGTGGACCGGTGCAAGTCGAGGCAGAGCTCGACGTCTCCCGTGACCTCCGGTGAGCGGAGGTCGAGGACGAGGACGCCGGAACGGACGCGGACGTCGAACTGGCTCGCGCTGGTCCAGCGGCCCAGGCGCTTGGTGACGCCGTGGTCGACGTGCAGGCGCTCGGCCGCCGGAACGGTCGCGGCCGGGGAGGTCGTCGTGCTGTTCATGTCGGTGGGCTCCTTGTTCATATCGTGGTTGCCTTATGCCGTTTATAGTTACATAGCAACTAGTATCAAGTCAACTAGAATCGTTGGGAGTAGTATCGGGATATGGCTCAACCACCCGCACCGCGCAGCTCACCGCTGGCCCTGACCGTGCTGGCCCTGCTGCACTACCAGCCGCTGCATCCCTACGGCATCCAGCGGCTGATCAAGCAGTGGGGGAAGGACCAGGTCGTCAACGTCGAGCAGCGCACCAGCCTGTACCGGACCATCGAGCGGCTGCTCGCCGCGGGCCTGATCGCCGTGCGCGAGACCGGCCGCGACCCGCGCTATCCGGAGCGGACGGTGTACGAGGTCACCGAGGCCGGGCGGCAGACGGCGCGGCGCTGGCTGGAGGAGATGCTCGCCGAGCCCCGGCAGGAGTACCCGGAGTTCCCCGCCGCCCTGTCCCACGTGCTCATGCTGGAGCCCGCCGAGCTCGCCGATGTGCTGGAGCGGCGCGCCCAGCGGCTGTCCGCGATGCTCGCCGCGCTGGACGCGAACTCGGCCGCCGAGGCCGGCCACGGGCTGCCGAGGATCGCGATGCTGGAGAACGAGTACCAGCGGGCTGTGCTCGCCGCCGAGGCTCGCTGGGTGACTGAGACAGTAACCGAGCTCCGTTCGGGCCAATTGACCTGGTCCCCGGCCGAGCTGATCGCCTTCGCCGAGGGGCAGTGACGTACTCCGCCCTGTCCCACCTCGAGTGCCCGCGCTGCGGCGCCCGCCACGACGCCGACCAGGTGCAGGGCACCTGCCCCTGCGGATCCCCGCTGCTGGCCCGGTACGACCCCGGGCAGGTCACGGTGTCCCCGCGCGACATCGCGGGCCGGCCGCCGGACCTATGGCGCTACCACGAGCTGCTGCCGGTCCGCAGGCCTGGCCGGGTGGTGAGCCTCGGCGAGGGGATGACGCCGCTGATCGCGCTGCCGCGTCTCGGCCGGGCGCTCGGCGTGCCGAACCTGCTGATGAAGGACGAAGGGCTGATCCCGACCGGCACGTTCAAGGCGCGCGGCGCGGCGGTGGGCGTCTCCCGGGCCGCCGAGCTCGGAGTTTCCGCCGTGGCCATGCCGACCAACGGCAACGCCGGGGCGGCCTGGTCGGTGTACGCGGCCCGGGCGGGGCTGCGGAGCCTGGTCGTGATGCCCGCGGCGGCCCCGGCGATCACCCGGGCCGAGTGCGCGGCCGCCGGTGCCGAGCTGTACCTGGTCGACGGGCTGATCGGGGACGCCGGGAAGCTGGTCGCGGCCGCCGTGGCCCGGCGGCGTGGCTATCAGGACACCTCGACGCTGCGCGAGCCGTACCGGATCGAGGGCAAGAAGACCATGGGCCTGGAGATCGCCGAGCAGCTCGGCTGGCGGCTACCCGGCGTGATCGTGTACCCCACGGGCGGGGGCGTGGGCATCATCGGCATCTACAAGGCCCTGTGCGAGCTGCGCGAGCTCGGCTGGGTGTCCGGCGACCTGCCGCGGCTGGTCGCGGTCCAGGCGGCCGGCTGCGCGCCGATCGTCCGGGCGTTCGAAGCCGGCGCGACGGCGAGCGTGCCGTGGCCGGACGCGAAGACGGTGGCGTTCGGCATCATGGTGCCGAACGCGCTGGGCGACTTCCTCATCCTGGAGGCGCTCTACGCCACCGGCGGGACGGCCGTGGCCGTGACGGACGAGGCGCTGCTCGCCGACCAGCGCGCGGTCGCCCGCCTGGAGGGCACCTTCATCTGCCCGGAGGGCGCCGCCTGCGTCACCGCGATCCGGCAGCTGCGCGAGTCCGGCTGGCTGACCGAAACGGACGAGGTCGTCGTGCTCAACACCGGCACCGGGCTGATCTACCCGGACACCGTGCCGACCCGGGTGCCCGTACTCCCGCCGTCCGGCTCGATTCCCCCGGTACCCGCGCCGGTCCCCGCCTGACTTCGCACCGGTGCCAGACTGGGGGAGTGGTCGAGATCACCCTCGTCAAAGGCGAGACCTCCGC